>JANOHT010000133.1:0-4221 GCA_031406605.1 Methylotenera sp.
TGCTTGAGATGGATTGTGTTCTACAGTGATGGTAGTCATGATTTTATCCTCTAAAATCGCAGAAGATTAAGCATAAACCTACAATCATTTTGAATCAAGGTTGTGTTAATAAAACCTATAAATGAGCATTAAAGTTTGACCATTACTAATGGTGTAATGAAGATTCAAACGCTACTATTTTAGAATATCCACCATCCGAGCCATGTTGCTGAAACTTGCACAATTAACCCTGGAATGAATTGGCGTGAGAAGTCTTTGCCGCCACTTATGATCGCCATTACTGCTTTTGAAATTGAATTGACTGAAAAAGCCACTAAAATCGGTATAACAGCACTTTCAGGGCTCAGTTTTTCAGCCGCCACAAGCGAGGCTACAGATATTGTAGGGGCATGAGCGTCTGCCAAACCTGCTACACCAGAAGCAATCACAAGCCCCGCCTGACCAAACCAAGCATTTAAGGCGGCCGATGCAAGCAGCACAACCGCGATGACAGCTGCTAACATTAGCGCTGCTTTTACGCTAAATGTTTTGGTGAGTGCATTAATCTCTGCTCCATCTTTATGGAGGGAGTTTAAGGTTACAATTAGGCCATAAATTGCAATCGAAACTCCACCAAAAGCAAGCGGCCATATAAGTGCATGTAATGTGGGCGGGCTGATTGCTGCGAGTAGCATGGCTAGCTGTAAAATGGTTGCAAGGCTTGATAGTAATGCGCCAGCGACGGCTAAGCCTACTAAATTAGGTGTTTCTTTGGCGCGCGCACCCATCGCGCCAACCGTTGCAATGCTGGAAATAAAGCCTGATACCAAACCGACGATAGGAAGACCGATGCGGCTACCTAGCCAGCGCAACGCAAGGTGACCAAGCGCGCTAATGGTCATTACCAAAATGACGATTAACCAGAGATTACGAGGGTTAATGGCTTCGAATGGGCCGATAAATTCATTAGGTACAAGTGGCAATATAATGAGCGTTGCGGCTGCCAGCATGAGAAAATCATTTAACTCATCTTTAGTCACTACACCAAGTACAAAGCCGTGAATAGGCTCTTTAGCCGCGAGCAGTATTGCTATGACAACCGCAAGTGCTGCTGCTAGAGCGGCTTCAGTCGTTGCTAAACCGCCTAAAATCACGGTAAATATCAACGCTATTTCAGTGGTAAGCCCTGGGTCTTTACCCTGCTTGTTAAAGTAAGCAATGGCTACAAAAATCATTACACAGAGTATTGAAGCCACAAGCAACCAAAAGTTGAACACTGTGCTGACGGCACCAAGCAACGAGGCAATAGTAAACGTGCGAATGCCTGCGGATGATCTTTCTGGGTCCATACCTTTGCTACGTTCGCGCTCAGTGCCAATAAGCAACCCAACGCCTAGAGCGACTGCCAAATTAAGCCAGAGAGTGTTATCAATTATCATTTTTGTTTGCCTAATAACATGATAACAATTTGACCACAATGATGGCACTTTGTGTTTGCACTTGTTTGTGGAAAAAATTAGTAAGTGCTAGGTTCTTTTAGGACCACAGGGGTGATATCAAAACTACCGCCATCATGACCTACCATGATCTGACCATCTTGAATGGTGCAGCTGATATTCAGTCCGCGTGATGCAATACTCGCCAACTCTTTGGTATCAGGTAAATTAATAATGGTGAGGTTATTGGTTTTTAATAGTGCTTTACTGTTTTGTGTCCACCACATATCTGCAATTCTTCCACCGTATAACATCACTACCACTTGCCTCGCACGTCCTGCTGCTTTACGAATATCGCGCTCAGTGGGCAGCCCTACGTCCATCCATAGCTCAATTGCACCAGTGAGGTCTTTTTGCCACAAATCTGGTTCTTCATCATCGCTTAAGCCTTTGCCGAATATGAGTGCTTCATTGGCATAGAGTGCAAAACCGATGAGTCGCACCATGACGCGTTCGTCAGTTTCTGATGGATGTTTAGCGATGGTGAGGCTATGTTGCTGGTAATAATTACGATCCATATCTGAAACTTGTAGATCGACTTTATAAATTGTTGATTTGATTGCCATTGTTAAGGAGAGCCCTTTTAAGTTGGCACATTATACCTACTTTATCCACGCCTTAATCGTGCAAGCTTTTGAAGGTGGTTTGTCTGCATCATGAATCGCTTTATCGCTTGGTGCGAGCAAGCCAACTTGGTTTCTGTTAAGCTTTCATTCTTTCAAATTAGTAAATTATCACTATGGCTCAATATGTAATGTCTATGCTCCGCGTGAGCAAAACGGTTCCCCCTAAAAAACAGATTATTAAAGATATTTCACTGTCTTTCTTCCCCGGTGCCAAAATTGGTTTGTTGGGCTTGAACGGTTCAGGTAAATCTACCGTACTGCGCATTATGGCGGGGGCAGACAAAGAATTTGAGGGTGAGGTGCAGTGGCAGCCTAACCTATCCATTGGTTATTTGCCGCAGGAGCCTCAATTAGACGCTGAAAAAACCGTGCGTGAAGAAGTTGAATCTGGCATGGGCGAAGTGATGCAGGCACAGGCAAAGCTAGAGGCAGTATATGCGGCCTATGCCGAGCCAGATGCTGACTTTGATAAATTGGCTGAAGAACAAGCAAAGTACGAAAACATCATTGCAGCAAGCGGTGCAGATCTAACCACGCAATTAGAGATTGCGGCTGATGCGCTGCGTTTACCACCGTGGGATGCTAAAATCGGACCATTATCCGGTGGTGAAAAACGCCGTGTGGCCTTGTGTAAACTGCTGTTGTCCAAGCCGGATATGCTGTTACTGGATGAGCCGACCAACCATTTGGATGCTGAGTCTGTGGAGTGGTTAGAGCAGTTCCTGGTGCGCTTCCCGGGTACAGTGGTGGCGGTAACGCATGATCGATACTTCCTTGATAATGCAGCGGAATGGATTTTAGAGTTGGATCGTGGTCATGGTATTCCGTGGAAAGGCAATTACTCTAGCTGGCTGGACCAAAAACAAGCACGTTTAGCGCTGGAAGAATCACAAGAGTCTTCACGTCGCAAAGCATTGAATACTGAGCTGGAGTGGGTGCGCCAAAATCCGAAAGCACGCCAAGCCAAAAGCAAATCACGTATTGCACGCTATGAAGAACTTGCTAGTGCTGAATACCAAAAACGTAACGAGACTCAGGAGATTTTTATTCCTGCTGGCGAGCGCTTGGGTGACCAAGTCATTGAGTTCAATGGCGTGAGCAAAGCCTTTAAAGACCGTTTGTTGATTGATAATTTGAGCTTCAGTGTACCTGCAGGCGCGATTGTCGGTATTATCGGCCCGAACGGTGCGGGTAAATCTACCTTGTTCAAGATGATTACGGGTAAAGAGCAGCCAGATAGCGGTGAGGTAAAAATTGGTAGCACCGTGAAAATGGCCTACGTAGACCAAAGCCGCGATGAACTGAGTAGTGAGAAAACTGTATTTGAGGAAATCTCTGGCGGTTCGGATATTTTGACAGTCGGTCGTTATGAAACGCCGTCACGAGCTTATATTGGCCGCTTCAACTTCAAAGGTGGCGATCAGCAAAAAATTGTCGGTCAACTGTCAGGTGGTGAACGTGGCCGTTTGCACTTAGCTAAAACACTGATTTCTGGCGGTAACGTATTACTACTGGATGAGCCTTCAAACGACTTGGATGTGGAAACTTTACGTGCGCTGGAAGATGCATTATTGGAGTTCGCGGGTTGCGTGCTCGTGATTTCCCATGACCGCTGGTTCCTGGATCGTATCGCTACGCATATTCTGGCGGCTGAAGGTGAGTCACAATGGACGTTCTTTAACGGGAACTACCAAGAATATGAGGCGGATAAACGTAAACGTTTAGGTGAGGAAGGTGCGAAACCGAAACGGATTAGGTACAAACCCATAATGCGCTAGATTGAATGGATTCATATTAGCCATTCCGTGCTGGACACGGAATCTAGTGACTTAAAGACTCTGGATACCGACTTTTGTCGGTATGACGACTATGGGAAATTGGTAATGTCGTTTTATTAAAGCCAATCCCAATCTAATCTAGGTTTATATGGCGCCTTTTTCATTGCCCAATCCCACAAAAATGGCGGAATAAAACGCATGAATCTCGCCAACCAACCCATTTGCCATGGAATCACTACAAAACGGCGTTTGTGTTCGATAGCATTTACAAACTTAATAGCAGCAACGTCAGCATCCATCAAGAAAGGCATCTTGTAGTGATTAACATCCGTCATTGGTGTG
>JANOHT010000214.1:0-3226 GCA_031406605.1 Methylotenera sp.
GGCTTACCTGTAATATGTCGAACGGATAATGCAGCTCCGCCGCGAGAGTCACCGTCTAGCTTGGTAAGAATAATACCCGTCAGGGGTAAGGTTTCACCAAAGGCTTTTGCCGTATTGACTGCATCTTGACCTTGCATGGCATCCACCACAAACAAGGTTTCAATTGGATTAAGCAAAGCATGCAACGCTTTGATTTCCGCCATCATCGCCTCATCAATGCCTAAGCGACCTGCAGTATCAAAAATTACCACATCGTAGTAGCCACGTTTAGCGAAGTCTAATGCCGCATTGGCAATATCAGCCGGCTTCTGCGTTGCGTTACTATCAAAGCAGTCAATCTCTAGTTGTTTGGCAAGTGTTTTAAGTTGCTCAATCGCGGCTGGGCGATACACGTCGGCACTGGCTAACAGTACTTTCTTTTTTTGTTGTTTAAGTAGTTTCGCAAGTTTGGCTGAGGTAGTGGTTTTACCAGAACCTTGCAAACCAGCCATTAGGATGATAGCGGGAGGCACTGCCGCTAAATTCAAACCTACGTTAGCCTTACCCATCAGCGTGGCAAGTTCATCATGAACCACTTGTATCACTGCCTGACCTGGCGTCAGGCTTTGTAACACCTCTTGACCCTGCGCACGCAATTTAACCTGCGCGATAAAATCTTTAACTACAGGCAAAGCAACGTCAGCCTCTAGCAATGCCATCCGCACTTCACGCATCGCATCGGCAATGTTCTCTTCGCTTAATCGCGCTTGGCCACGTAGATTTTTGATGACGCCCTGCAGGCGCCCGGTTAAATTTTCTAGCATTGCATACTCTTAACAATTCATTAGAACTCAATTTTACATCAAGCTATTATATTTGAAGCATATTTGCGCCATAATTACACCATGATAAATTCAGTGCAAAAATCGATTCCATATTTAGCGGTTGTATTTATATATTTAGCGGTAGCTGCTGATTTTTGGCGAAACGCAAAAGGTGCCACTAATGAACAATTCCTAAAATTACATAGCGCTATGATTGCGCTTGGATTGATTATTCATGGCTGGCTGCTATACCAAGGTGTTTTTGAAAATGGCTTTAATCTAGGATTTTTTAACGCGCTTTCAGCTATATTTTGGCTCACATTGCTTATATATTGGGTTGCAGATTTAAAGCATCAGCTCACCAGCTTGCAAGCTTTTGTACTACCGCCAGCAGCTATATTTGCTGTGCTGCCGGCATTTAATGCGAGCAATCACTATCTCCCCATGGCAGAAGCACCGCTATTTATGCTGCATATTGGGATTGCTATATTTGCTTATAGCCTATTCACTTTTGCGGCCTTACATGCTTTGCTTATGACAATTGCCGAGCGCAGTCTGCATCACAAACCGAGCTTTATCAAACTACCTAGCTTTCCACCATTGATGGTAATGGAAAGCCTTTTGTTTAAAGTGATTACATTAGGTTTTCTATTGCTGACATTAACCTTAATCAGTGGCATGTTATTTTCAGAACATATTTTTGGTAAGCCCATGCAGATTAACCACAAAACTATATTCTCTATCGCTAGTTGGGTAATTTATGGTGGATTACTGTTTGGGCGCTTTAAATATGGTTGGCGCGGTTTAAAAGCTATCCGCTGGACATTGGTAGGCTTTGTATTGTTATTACTCGCTTACGTAGGCAGCAAATTTATCTTGCAAGTTTTAATGCATCGTTAAGCATTTAACTAATCTACACAAAGCTTATCTTAGGCTTATTAATGGCCAGTTTTGCTGTTTTGCATGTTCGGCTAATGTTGCATCAGCATCAACGGCTACCGGATTTGTCACTAGCTTCATGAGCGGTAAGTCATTATGCGAATCACTATAAAAATAACTGGTAGAAAAATCACTTAACAGCTGTCCACGCTCTGCCAGCCATTGGTTAATCCGAGTGACTTTGCCCTCCTGAAAGCTCGGCACTCCACTCACACCACCAGTGTATTCTCCATTCACCATCTCGGGATCTGTGCCAATCAAGTGCTCAACACCGTAAGCAGTCGCAATAGGTTTGGTGACGAAGCTATTTGTCGCAGTAATCACCACGCATAGATCACCAGCCTCTTGATGTTTATTCACCAAATCGTGTGCTTTTTGCGTCATCATCGGGCGAATGACCTTATCCATATACTTAAGGTGCAGTTCATCCAAGAATTTTTTTGGGTGTTGCGCAAGCGGTTTTAATTGAAATTCCAAAAACTTGAAAATATCTAAATTGCCATTTTTATAGTCTTGGTAAAACTGCTCGTTCCGTTCATGGTGCGATGTGGCGTCAAGCAAACCTTCACCAATCAAAAACAGGCTCCAGTTGTAATCGCTGTCGCCTGCAAGCAATGTGTTATCAAGGTCAAATAAAGCTAAATTTTGCATAAAATTTTGTTTCTTATTAATTAATGATTAATTTCTTTGGCGGGGTCATTATTGCCTGCCGTTAATACCAAAAATACGCCGATTAGAATGATAGCCAGCGCTATGTACTCGTTAGTGTCCACATGTTCATTTGCAAACCAGATTCCTAAAGCGAATGCCACCACTGGATTCACAAAAGTATTGCTTGTTGCTACTAGCGGGCGCACGGTTTTAAGTAAATATTGATAAGCACTGTAAGCGACTAATGAGCCTAACAGCACTAAAAACAACATCGCCCCCCATGATTTATTGCTGATTGCTAGCGGCCATACTTCACCTTGCAAACTACTCATCAACATCAGCGCCACACCACCCGTAAACATTTGCGTGGCCGGTGCCATTAACCCGTTTGGCATGGCTAAATGTTTACTCCATACTGAACCAAATGCCCAGCTCGCCGCGGCAAGGATCAATAACAATGCACTAATCACATCCCCCTGCAAACTCCCGCCTAGATTCAACAAGATGATGCCAATCAAACCAATACCAATGCCTAGCCATTCCTTAGCCGTTATTTCATGCCCCCAGATGGATGAAAAAATCGCCATCCAAATCGGTGCGGTGGCAATTGAAAGCGCCGCCGTGCTAGACGAAACCGTTTGCTGAACATAGCACACCGTACCATTACCTATTGCTGGCAATAAAATACCTATGGCAGTTGCGCCTAACCATTCTTTTTTAGTTGGATTCGGTGCGCCCAAAAAACGCATGACGAGGTATAAAATCACCCCCGCCACCGTAAAACGCAGGCCCGCCATTAAAAATGGCGGGAAGCTCTCAATGCCAAAACGTAT
>JANOHT010000215.1:0-13295 GCA_031406605.1 Methylotenera sp.
TTGCCCACTCGCGATTCTCACCAAAAATCTTTGATGGCGCGAACCGCTAATATCATCGGCTAGAACTTTAACAACCTCCCCGCTATCCTCTACCAGCGCATCACTAGCTTTTTTAGCAAATAAATTAGCAACATTAGGTACATTGGATGAAGCCTCAGCCAATGGCTTGTTTTCGCCTAAAGACTGAAACGAGATCGTTGTATTTTTTGTTTTTACATCAATCGCTGACTGGCTGGAGGGCTGTTGCGTGCTAACACTTGTAGACTCGGTTTGAGAGCAGGCAGATAAAACCAATGCAATCAATAATATTAGCGCCTGTTTCATGTTGTGGCCGATTTCAACGCTTCCAGCTTAGCTAAAGCTAAGCCACTATCAATCACTTCAGCCGCTTTAGTAATGCCCGCTTGCAAGCTGTTAACAATTCCCGCAACATAAATTGCAGCACCTGCATTTAATAACACAATGTCACGTGCTGGGCTAGTATTACCATTCAATACGTCTAAAATCATCATTTTTGACTCAGCTGCATTTTGCACTTGTATGCCAGATAACTGATGAAGTGACAAACCAAACTGTTGCGGATTCAAGGTGTATTCGCTCACTTGACCGTCTTTCAATTCTGCAACAAACGTATCACCGCTGAATGAAATCTCGTCCATGCCATCTGCACCGCACACCACTAGCACATGCTCACTACCCAGTTGCTGTAATACCTTTGCTAACTTTGCTGTAAGGTCTTTAGCAAATACGCCCATCACTTGACGTTTTGCACTAGCAGGGTTAGTTAACGGTCCCAGCAGATTGAAAAGCGTGCGCACGCCAAGCTCACGGCGCACTGGTGCGGCGTGCTTCATGGCACTATGGTGATTAGGTGCAAACATGAAGCCTACGCCTATTTTATTGACGCTATTAGCCACTTGCTCAGGCGTTTGGTTAACATTGACGCCAAGCGCTTCAAGCACATCTGCGCTGCCGCAGGTAGATGACACTGAACGGCCACCATGCTTAGCTACTTTAGCACCCGCAGCAGCAGCAACAAATGCACTCACTGTAGAAACATTAAAAGTTTGTATGCCATCACCACCGGTGCCGCAGGTATCGATTAAATGTGCTGAATCTTGAATGTTAACCTTGGTTGAAAGCTCCCGCATGACACTCGCAGCCGCTGCGATTTCATCTACCGTTTCACCTTTGATGCGCAATGCGATTAATAAAGCTGAAATTTGTGCAGCTGTTAATTCTCCAGCCATCACCTGACGCATGACCGATTGCATCAGATCAAAGCTTAAATTTTGACCACTAATGACCTGATTTAGAATTTGCGGGTATGTCGATAACTTAGTCACGCACTTACGCTTTCAAAAAATTATTCAATAAGTCGTGACCATGTTCTGTCAATATTGACTCTGGATGAAACTGCACACCTTCAACCTGCAAGGTTTTATGGCGCACACCCATAATTTCGCCATCGTCGGTCCAAGCGGTAATTTCTAGGCAATCTGGCAAGGTTTCTTTTTCTATTACCAATGAGTGATAGCGTGTCGCGGTGTATGGATTTGGTAAATCTTTAAATACGCCTATATTATGATGATGAATCAAGGATGTTTTGCCATGCATCAGCTGTTTAGCATGGATAATATTGCCGCCAAACGCTTGCCCTATGCTTTGATGACCTAAACAAACGCCAAGCAAAGGTATCTTGCCTGCAAATTCTTTAATGAGCGGCACGCTAATACCCGCCTCGTTCGGCGTACATGGGCCCGGAGAAATGACGATCCTTTCCGGTTGCAGCTTACGTATATCATCCAGCGTGATTTCATCATTACGATACACCTGCACGTCTTGCCCCAATTCACCTAAATACTGCACCAGGTTATAGGTGAAAGAATCATAGTTATCTATCATGAGTAACATATTTTATTTATCTATTTGATTTATATAAAAAATACTAAAATTGTATTTTATAAATTTTTGTTAAACTAACTCTTTATATTATCCCACATTGTTTCAATGCATTAAAAGTGAATATGATGTGAAGCTAGCAAAGTATATTAATTCAGGGTGTTGGCGTATTCAATTCCGAAATACAGCAAGCTTAATTCAATCGATTATTATAGCCATGACTAAAACAAACATACTTAGACCACTCGCAATCAAAACAAAATTAGCTCAACCAGAGTTTTCTGGCACTAATTTCAAAAGTCTGGCAGACAGCGTAGAACGCGCTTCGACCGTTGTATTTGATAGTGTTGAGAAGTTAAGACAACGTGATTATCGAGATAAAAAACAATATACCTATGGCTTACTCGGCACACCAACTTCAAGGCGTTTAGAACACCAACTTGCCGCCATTGATGGTGTTGAGCACGCAATATTATTTCCTTCTGGTTTATCCGCAATCAGCACCACACTACTAGCGCTACTAAAATCTGGTGATAGAGTATTACTGCCAAGCAATGTCTACGGCCCCGCCCTGGAAGTTGCAAAATATATGCAACAGCAATTCAACGTGGATTTTGCACTGTACAACCCGATGAATCTTGACTCTATCGTGCTAACGCCTAACACCAAACTAATTTGGGTAGAAACGCCCGGCTCGGTGACGATGGAAGTATCCGATTTGGCTGCATTGGCTAAAATTGCCCACAAGAATAAGATGTTGGTTGCAATTGATGCTACTTGGGCAGCAGGTATTGCATTACCAGTATTTGAATTAGGCGCTGATATCTCAATACAGGCACTGACAAAATATCAATCTGGTGGCAGTGACGTAATGATGGGTTGTATGACAACCGCCGATGACTCGATTTACCACAAAATATTAGAAACTACTGTTAGTTTAGGTATAGGCGTAAGCCCTGAAGATTGTCGCCTAATATTACGCAGCCTCCCGCACTACACTCTGCGTTACCATGCACAAGATGCGGCAGCAAGGCAGATTGCCAACTGGCTAACGCAACATCCAGCAATAGAACGTGTATTGCATCCCGCTGTACCAGATTCACCTGGTCATGAAATGTGGAATAGAGATTTTACTGCGGCGGCTAGTTTATTTTCTGTGGTTTTTAAACCCGGTATCAGTCAATCGAGAATTGATAATTGCGTTGAATCACTTTCGCTATTTCACCTTGGTTTTAGCTGGGGCGGCGCTGTCAGCTTAGTTGTTCCATTTACTCGAAACCAAATGAACCTAGACTACTCATACCAGGGGTCGCTGGTACGCTTTTATATCGGCTTAGAAGATGTAAACGACTTAATATTTGATATTGAGCAAGCTTTTAAATTACTAAAGGATTAACAATGGCAAATGCAAAATGGAATGGGAAAACAATTGCGGAGAGTGCTGAATTCGAATTGGTTGAGGGGAATGTTTACTTTCCCCCTGCAGCACTTAAACCAGAGTTTTTCAAAGAAAGTCCGCATACCACGGTATGCCCGTGGAAAGGGATAGCGAGTTATTTTGATGTAGTGGTAGAAGGAAGCACTAATGAAAATGCCGCTTGGTATTATCCAGAACCTAAAGATGCTGCTAAAAATATTACTGGGTTTGTTGCGTTTTGGAAAGGCGTTGAAATTAACAAATAATTGCCGTTAACTCAACAAGGTTAATCTGCAGATTTAAGCAAAAATAACTCAAATTCAGACTCTTCTTGGTCTTGCCATACATGCTCCATATACCAATTGCATTCATTGGCTATGGATAAAAATCGTTGTCTAGTATATTTGTAACAGTTTTCCGTAAATATACTTTCACCTGCTACAAACTTGAAATCTTGGTTGGCAATCTTTACTGTTTGATCACAGCTACTCACCAAATGCATTTCAACTTTTTCCTCTGCCTTATTGAAACGCGCCTCATGTAAAAATTGCTCAATTACAAAATTTGCTTGCAACTCCCTATTCGCCCTGACCAATAAATTTTTATTAAACTCAGCGGTTATCCCAGCTTTGTCATTGTATGCGGCTAATAACTGTTTTTCGTCCTGCGTACTGTCTACTCCAATCAAAAGCCAACCGCCATTACCCGCAAGAAAGTGAAAGCTTTTGAGTAACGCCTGCGCTTCTTCTGGAGAAAAATTACCGATGGTAGAGCCTGGAAAAAACACCATGCGCGTAGCATGTGCATCTAAATCGATAGGTGCATGCATATTAGTAAAATCGCCCACTAGCGGAATGGTTTTAATATTTGGGTAATCATGCTGTAACTGCTCAACAGTGTCGTTCAAAAACTCTGCTGAAATATCAATTGGCATATAAGTTTTTAGATTTTCTTGCGAACTTAACAGCACTCGCGTTTTAACACTAGCGCCGCTTCCCGGCTCAATGACCAAGCTCAAATCAGGAATAATAGTGACGATTTCTTTAACCACTTGTCGTAATAAACGCGTTTCTACACGAGTAGGGTAATATTCCGCTGTTTTGGTGATCTCCTCAAATAATTGCGACCCAGCCTCGTCATAAAACCATTTGCATGGGATAGCCTTTTGTGACTGACTTAGCCCTCGTACAACGTCAAGATAAAACTCTCGGTTCAATGTAGGCATCATTTCAGTATGGGCAATATCAATAGGTCTTACAGCAATCTCTGAAGCTTTGTTCATTTAATTCACTTATAAAAAATCGTTAATCATTTAGCTGGTTAGTATTCAGTCAGCCAGACGTAACCCTGTGAACTGCCAACGTTGATGGGGATAGAAGAAATTGCGATACGTGGCGCGTGAATGGTTAGTAGCAGTAGCCTTAGATGATCCGCGTAACACATATTGGCCATTCATAAACTTGCCATTATATTCACCCACCGCACCTGACGTAGCTTTAAAACCTGGATAGGCAATGTAGGGGCTGGCAGTCCATTGCCAGACTTGATCATAGAGTTGATGCAAGTCTTGCGTATTCGTGGAGACGGCACCATTGAGCACTTCAGAATCAACACCAGAATATACAGACTGAGATGCTGCAAACTCCCACTCTGCCTCGGTCGGCAAGCGCTTACCTGACCACCTTGCGAACGCATCTGCCTCAAAAAAACTGATATGGCAAACTGGCGCAGTTAAATCTATGGGCTGTAAACCATACAGTCCATATACAAAATAGTTGCCATCGGCTTGTAAATTATCTTTTTGCCAATACAACGGCATTTGCCATTGTTCCTGCTGTGCAGTTTTCCATCCGTCTGCTAACCATAGCAGCGCGTTGTTGTAACCACTATCCTCAATAAATTCAATCCAATCTGCATTGCTCACTAAATTATTGGCAAGGCGATATGGCGCAATAAATACCTGATGTCTTGGCAGTTCATTATCAAAACAAAATTCAGATCCCACGTTAGCGCCATTTTCATCGTGCCCAATTTGTACCAAACCACCCGAAAAATCATGCATCTGCTGACGATGCAGACGATTTAACTCATTTGAAGCTTGATTTGTGGTGATTGAACTTGAATCCACAATGTATGCTGGGTTAAGCGGATTTTGCGATAAGTTAAACAAAATATCTGTGAGGAAAAGCTCTTGATGCTGTTGCTCATGATGTATACCAAGTTCGACTAACTTTAACTGATCATCAGCAAGTCCTGCCTGCATTGCAGCCAATAAAGCCACTTCAATCTCTTGGCGATAATCTAAAATCTCTTTCAAGCTAGGCCTACTGATTAAACCACGTCTGTTTTGTGGATGGCGCTGACCCACCGTTTCATAATATGAGTTGAAAAGAAAACGATAAGACTCAGTAAAAGATGACTTAAAACCCAAAGGCCTCAGTATAAACTCTTCAAAAAACCAAGTGGTGTGGGCCAGATGCCATTTACTTGGGCTGGCGAAATCCTCAGCTTGAATTTGCATATCAGCTTCAGACAAAGGCGCTGCAAGTTGCAGTGTTTTTTGTCTGATTTCAATAAACCAAATTTTAATAGTGTTTGTTGTTATCGTTTGAGACATCTGTGCCACCTAGGCTGAACCCTTTAACAGATGGTCATTCGTTAATAAGGTTCACAAGCTATATAAACAATTACTTCTCCGCACCTACTAACTGCTCAAACTCATCAAGATTGAGCGGCTTACTGAAATAAAAGCCTTGAAAATACCGACAACCAAACTTTTTAAGTAACTCAAACTGCTCAACCTTTTCTACGCCTTCTGCCACAATATTGCATCGAATAGTTTTACCAATTGCTAATATCATTTTGATGATGGCAGCATCGTTAGAGTCTGTCAGTACGTCATGCACAAACGATTGGTCTATTTTGATTTGTGTCACAGGCAGTTTTTTTAAATAAACTAAAGAAGATTGCCCAATACCAAAATCGTCTAATGCCAGTCTCACGCCAATTTTTCCTAGAATTTTAATCTTATGAATCACATCATCAATATTATCAATGACCGCTGTTTCAGTCAGTTCCAACTTTAAAAATTCAGGGTTAACGCCAGTTTTTGCAAGAATCTCTCGAATATCCTTAACGAAATTGATGTATAAAAATTGCTTCGCACTGATGTTCACTGACAATCGCACTTTGTTCATCACAGGCGAGCTTTCCCATACTTTAAGTTGCTCGCACGCTTGTTGTAATACCCAATGACCAATAGCAATGATTTGATTATTCTTTTCCGCAATTGGGATGAAATCTGAGGGGCTAACATCACCTAACACCGGGTGTGTCCAGCGTAGCAGCACCTCTGCGCCTATGATGTTTTGTTTTGCGTCGACGATACTTTGATAATTCAAATGGAATTCATTATTCTTGAGCGCGGAATTCAATGCACTCTCTAATACTACGCTTCTCTCGAATCGCTCTTCAGTAAAGGCATCATAAAACCGATAGGTATTACGGCCTGCAGCCTTAGCTTGGTACATGGCATTATCGGCATGTCTTAAATGATCTGCGAAGCTGAGCCTATCATCATTAAACAAAGCAATCCCTAGGCTCGCTGTCGTATTAAATTCAAACATATCCAGCTGGTAACTTTTATTTAGCGCCATTAATAGCTTTTGTGCAATCTCAGTGGTTTGAAAATAGGCAGAACTCTGCTGACTATCTAAACCTTCAACGATGATAATAAACTCGTCACCGCTCAAACGTGCCAAAGTATCACCGGCTCGAAGTGTGTTTTTAATCCTATTGGCGACTTCAATCAACAACTGGTCGCCAACATCATGACCCTTACTATCATTAAGCAATTTGAAATGATCTAAGTCGATAAAAATGAGTGCACAGTAGGTTTTTGCGCGTTGGCTATTCAGCATAGCGCGTTGAAAACGATCTGGTAGCAAGCGTCGATTAGGCAAGGCAGTCAGAGCATCATAGTAGGCAAAGTTTTCAATCTCTTGCTGCGCTTGTTTTTGCTGCGTTAAATCACGTAAAAAACCTGTAACCAGCGACAACCCATTTTCGTTGAGCGATGTCAGTGTGAGTTCAACTGGAAACTCGCTGCCATCTGCGCGCATCGCGGTTAACTCGACACGTCTATCAAAGATATGCTTTTTACCTGTTAGCACGAATTCTTTATGCTTTTGAATGTGCGCATCACGTTGAGAGGGTGGCACCATCACTTCAGCCAAAGACTTGCCGAGTACCTGCTCTTTTTTGTAACCAAAAATACGTTCTGCAGCTGGATTGAATTCTATTAGAGCGCCTGTATTATCAATAGTCACGATGCCATCTAAAGCTCCATCAATCACAGACCGTAATTTTTTATCATTGTTACGTAATGCTTTCTCAGCGAGAGTTTTCTCTGATTGCATGACTGAAATCAATAACATCATCACAACCAGCGTAACCATGAACGTCCATATTGAGAACATGCCTTCACTTGCATCAATACTGTAAAAAGCACCATAACCTTGCGCAGTGATCCACACAGCAATGCTCGATAAAATAATGACGACTAGTGAGCCACCAACAATACCAAAATTCATTGAGGCCCAAATTAACACTGGCAGAATCAAAAACATGGATAACATGAATTGTTTATTCAGGCTCATTACCAACACTGAAATAATTAATTCACATAAAGCGAAAAATACGAGCCAGCCGAATAATTGATAATATTGATGCTTACTCACGCGCATACTGTTTTTGCCGATATTCAACACTAACGGTAGCACAAGTAATACGCCCACAGTATCGCCCACCCACCAGATGAACCACATGCTGATCATTTTTTCAGTGGCAACTAAATCACTCAAATACAAAGCAAGTATGCCGCCTGATGCCGATGTCAGCATGCCAAGTAAAGCAGCACCCATCATTAAACCAATGTCTTTTTGTTTGATTAAACTATCATTAAACGATGATTTTTTCAGCAAATATGCTGTAAGAAATGGTGCCAAGGTATTACTGCATGCAATTACCAGTGCCGTGATCAAAGGCACACCTACTGACAAATTAACCAACGTAGCTGCGACGTAGATAGCAGGTACAGTAACATTGCCCCAACGCATGATTGCACCAACGGCAATACCCGTTGGCAACCAAATCAGGGTAGCTATTGACTCTTTATAAGGCACCATCAAGCCAAGTTTAGCCGTGATAAAGTAGGCTAACGCAACGAGCGTGAATTTTCCTATATTTGAGTGGAGATGCCTGAACATGCCTTTAACTTCAGTTTTATTCTACCGCAACATTCGTCAGTTAAGGTCTAGTCCAGCTTGCACTAACTCTGCAGCGCGCAATACTGCACGCGCTTTATTTTGTGTCTCTTCCCATTCACTTTGCGGAATTGAATCTGCCACAATACCAGCACCTGCCTGCACATACAGCATATCATCTTTAATCACGCCCGTTCTAATCGCAATCGCCACATCCATATCGCCATTAAAACCCAAATAACCCACTGCGCCTGCATAAATCCCGCGCTTGCTGGGCTCTAATTCATCGATGATTTCCATTGCACGTACTTTAGGCGCACCCGAAACCGTACCAGCAGGGAAAGTTGCTTTAATCACATCAATCGCATCCATGCCAGGCTTTAGTTTGCCTTCCACATTACTCACAATGTGCATCACATGAGAGTAACGCTCTATCATCATGTTATCTGTCACTTTAACAGAGCCGGTGGTCGCCACACGGCCCACGTCATTGCGGCCAAGATCCATCAACTGTACATGCTCGGCACGCTCTTTAGGGTCAGCTAAAAGCTCAGTTGCAAGCGCGATATCCTGTTCGCGTGTTTTGCCGCGCGGTCTTGTACCGGCAATAGGGCGTGCAGTGACTGTACCATTTTCAAGACGGACTAAAATTTCAGGCGAAGCACCTACAACATGATGGTCACCCATATCGTAATAAAACATATAAGGCGACGGATTTAAACTACGCAGAGCGCGGTATAAAGACAGCGGCGGGGCACTAAATTTCTGTGACATGCGCTGCGACAACACCACCTGCATGATGTCACCATCTAAAATATATTGCTGCGCACGTTTAACCGCAGCCTTGAAATTATCTTCGCCAAATTCAGATGATGCTTCTGAGGTCGTGGTTGCAGTTGATTCAGGAATGGCGACGGTCTTGCGTAACATTTTCACTAAATCGCTCAAGCGATTCAATGCATTTTCGTAGGCGCTGGCTTCTGATGGATTGGCATACACGATAAAATAAAGCTTACCGCTTAAATTATCCACCACCGCCAGTTCTTCAGACACCATGAGCAATACATCGGGGGTGTTAATCGCATCTGACTTTTTTACATTGGCTAAACGTTTTTCGATGTAACGCACAGTTTCATAGCCAAAATAGCCAGCCAAACCGCCTGTAAATCTGGGCAAATGCTGATTTTGCATAAGATGCGACGGCGGGATTTTAAAACGTGCCTGATAGCTTTTGACGAAATCCAAAGGATTAATGTCATGAGATGTTTCGACAACTGCATCGCCTTCAAAGACCTGTATTTGATGATTGTTTGCCACAATACGGGTTTTAGCGGGTAACCCGATAATGGAGTAACGGCCAAAACGTTCACCGCCCTGCACAGATTCCAGCAAATATGAAAAAGGCTGATTGGCTAATTTGAGGTAGAGCGATAATGGTGTATCTAAATCGGCAAAGGTTTCCAGCACTAGTGGAATACGGTTGTAGCCTTGGGCTGCCAAGGCATTGAATTCGGTTAAATTGATTGTGCTAAACATAAATTTCCTTACATATATTTGATTAAATAGTGTTGCTTAAATTGCTCGTGCTTTATTACACGCAATCTTTTTTAGCTTCGCCACCATCGCCAACTATATGTTTTGATGTTACTTATTCTCATGCTTAATTGTTTAGCTTTATTTCTATTGAGTACTGATAAATCGCATTCATCAATATGTTTTCAACATGGTTAATTTATTAAACCCTGCACTTCACTCAAATGGTTAATCAGTGCATCCACAGAACTTGCTGCTATCTCACAGCCTTGATTATAGCCATAAGGCACTACAAAAACATAGCAACCTGCATTGCGGGCAGCAGCAATATCGGTTTTAGAATCTCCTATTAACACTGCCTCGCTGACTGAAACTCCAAATTTTTCGCAAATATAAAAAATTTGGTCAGGCTCTGGTTTCTTTTTTGGCAAAGTATCGCCTGATACCACCAACTCGAAATATTGCAGTAAGTCATTGGCTTCCAGCAAAGGTAAAGTAAAACTTTGGGATTTGTTGGTCACACAGGCTAAACGGTAACCAGCGCTATTTAGACCCTGCAGCGCTTCAACCACGCCAGCATACGGTTTACTTTTTACGACAACCCGCGCGTAATGCTCAAAAAATAACTGCTGTGCAATTACGAATAACTCGGCATTGGGTTCACCTGTGAATTTATCCGCTGACTGATTAGTTAAGCAACGTTTAATCAGCGCATTTGCGCCTTCACCAATAAAAGCTTCAATCTGCTCCATCGCTAAAGGCGGTTGACCAATATCTACTAACATTGCATTTACCGCCCACGCTATTTCAGGCGCGGTATGAATCAACGTGCCGTCAAGATCAATCAATACAGACTTGATCTTGAACTGTCGCTTAATCATGCTCAGTTAATTAATTATTTTACAGTTGCTAGTGATGCACGCATTGCGCTCACCACCGTATCGTAACGATTTTTATCACCTTCTGCAGGTGAACCAAAAATCGCGCTACCCGCAACAAAGGTATCAGCACCAGCACGGGCAATATCCGCAATGTTTTGCGCATTCACGCCGCCGTCTACTTCAAGCCAGATTTGACGACCGGTTTTTTCGTAGTAAGCATCAATACGCGCACGTGCAAGTTTGAGTTTTTCTAAAGTTTCTGGAATAAATTTTTGACCGCCGAAACCAGGGTTCACTGACATCAATAAGATCATGTCGACTTTATCCATCACGTGATCTAAATAACTAAGCGATGTTGCCGGGTTAAACACTAAGCCAGATTTACAGCCCAATTCACGTACCATCGCCAAACTACGGTCAATGTGGTCAGAAGCTTCCGGGTGAAACGTAATGATATTGGCACCGGCTTTAGCAAAGTCAGGAATGATGCGATCAACAGGTTTAACCATCAAATGCACATCAATCAGCGCGCCTACTTTTTTCGCGGTTTCGCGAATGGCATCACAGACTAAAGGCCCAATCGTTAGATTCGGCACATAATGGTTGTCCATCACGTCAAAGTGCACAATGTCTGTGCCTGAATTGATAACATCTTCAATCTCTTGGCCAAGTTTGGCGAAGTTTGCAGAAAGAATACTAGGGGCAATTCTAAAAGTTTTATCCATGGCTAACATCCATTATTTTGTAAAATGAGACTTCATTAAATGTAACTAAACTACTACTAAATCGTTATTTTAACTGTATTTCTTGCTTAACATAAGCCAATCCATCAAAATTACACCTATGCAGTTATATGTCATCGGCGTGAACCACACGACCGCGCCCATCCAAATCCGTGAACATGTTGCTTTTAACAGTGAACATCTAGGCAGCGCTTTGCGCGAATTAACCCTGCACGACGCTACTGAAGCCGCGATTCTATCGACCTGTAACCGCACCGAACTTTACTGCAGCACCGATAATCCTGAAAAACCGCTTCTTTGGCTATCTAAATACCATAAATTAGAATCAGGCAGCATTCAACCTTATATCTACACGCTGCCGCAAAATGAGGCGGTTAAGCATGCCTTTAGAGTCGCTTCCGGCTTGGATAGCATGGTGTTGGGCGAGCCGCAGATTCTAGGGCAGTTCAAGCAGTCCGTTAAAATAGCGCAAGATGCAGGCACGTTAGGCACGCTTTTACATAAACTGTTTCAACGCACATTTGAAGTGGCAAAAGAAGTGCGCACTAACACTGATATTGGGGCAAATTCCATTTCAATGGCGGCTGCAGCGGTAAAATTAGCACAACGTATTTTTGGCGATATCAGCAATCAAAAAGTATTATTCATTGGTGCAGGTGAGATGATTGCGCTATGTGCTGACCATTTTGCCGCACAAAAACCAAAATCCATCGTAGTCGCCAATCGTACTTTGGAGCGCGGCGTAGAGCTTGCACAAAAAATAGGCGGGCAAGCGATATTACTCAATGACTTGCCAGAGCGCTTTGCAGAGTTCGATATTGTCGTGACTTCCACCGCCAGCCAATTACCGATTATCGGTTTAGGGATGGTAGAAAGCGCAATTAAAGCGCGCCGTCACCGACCGATTTTTATGGTGGATTTAGCTGTACCGCGCGATATTGAGCCGGAAGTCGCACAGCTGGACGACGTATTTTTATATACGGTGGATGATTTGGCGCAAGTAGTGACTGATGGCATGATCAACCGTCAGGAAGCAGCGATTGATGCCGAAATGATTGTAGCTGCGCGCGTAGAAAACTTTATGCACTGGCTTAAAAAACGCGATGGCATCCCGACTATCAAAGCCCTGCGTGACCAAGCGGAAGCAACGCGTAAATTAGAACTGGATAAAGCGATTAGGCTGATTCAAAAAGGTGAGAGTCCTGAAAAAGTACTGGAAGCGTTAAGCAATGCGCTGACGAATAAATTTTTACATGCGCCTAGCCATGCACTTAACATCGCGCAGGGCGACGAACATACCAAGTTAGAACATATCTTAAAACAGTTGTACCAGATAAAAAGTTAATCCAATTTAGCGTTAACTTAATTTAAAACTAAAGAAGCATCGAATGAAACCCAGCATGATTACAAAGCTCGCCAATTTGAGCGAGCGTTTAGATGAAATTAACCGTTTAATGAGTAGCGAAGACGCGACCAATAACATGGATAATTATCGCAAACTCACCCAAGAGCATGCAGAAATAACGCCTATCGTTGAGCAATACCGCGCTTTTGA
>JANOHT010000216.1:0-5814 GCA_031406605.1 Methylotenera sp.
TGATGATTTGTTAGCTGAATTTGATGCTGTGATTCTAGCTGGTGGCGCTGAGCACCCACGTGATTTGCCAGTAACAGGTCGTGAGTTAGATGGTGTGATGTATGCGATGGATTTTTTAACGCCGCAAAATAAAGTGGTGGCTGGTGATACTGTATCTAATCAAGTGATGGCCACAAACAAAAACGTAGTGGTTATTGGTGGTGGCGATACAGGTTCAGATTGCGTAGGTACCTCAAACCGTCATGGCGCCTTAAGCATTACGCAATTCGAATTAATGCCACAGCCGCCAGAAAAAGAAAATAAAGAATTGGTTTGGCCAAATTGGCCGCTCAAAATGCGCACTTCAAGTTCACATGAAGAAGGTGTAAACCGTGATTGGTCTATTACGACTAAAGAACTCATTGGTGAAAATGGCAAAGTCGTTGCGTTAAAAGGCTGCAAAGTTGAATGGCAAGACGGCAAGATGGCTGAAGTTGCTGGTACTGAATTCACGATAGAAGCCGACCTAGTATTGTTAGCGATGGGCTTTGTATCACCAGTGCAAAAATTGCTTGATGCATTTGGGGTTGAAAAAGACAACCGCGGTAATGCAAAAGCAACTACTGAAGGTGCTGAGAGTTACAAGACTAGCAAGGCTAAAGTATTTGCAGCGGGCGATGTACGCCGCGGTCAGTCATTAGTGGTTTGGGCGATTCGCGAAGGTCGTCAGGCCGCTAAAGCAGTGGATGAGTTTTTAATGGGTTGTTCCACATTACCTCGCTAAATTGTCAGAAAATCGCCAATTTTAGGTTTAAAGTTAGTTAATAAAATTAGTTACAAATACAAAGGATGCAAAGTAAAACTGCTTTGTGTCCTTTTTTATTAGGCTGTAAATTAGGTAGTAAATGATGAGTCAATTGCAAAACGATACGTTCTTAAAAGCGCTGATGCGCCAACCTACGGACTACACACCAGTGTGGATGATGCGCCAAGCTGGCCGTTATTTGCCAGAGTATCGTGAAAGCCGTAAAACGGCGGGTAGCTTTTTACAGTTATGCAAAAGCCCTAGTTTTGCAACAGAAGTCACTATGCAACCATTAGATCGCTACCCCTTGCTGGACGCTTCTATTCTATTCTCAGATATTCTCACAGTACCGGATGCTATGGGTTTAGGGCTGTACTTTGAAGAAGGAGAAGGTCCAAAGTTCGAGCGTACTTTGCGAGAAGAAGCCGATATTAAAAAACTGGTAGTGCCAGACATGGTAAGTCTGCAATACGTATTTGATGCAGTGAGTCAAATTCGCAAAACACTTAATGGTCGTGTGCCCTTAATTGGTTTTTCAGGTAGCCCGTGGACACTAGCGACCTATATGGTAGAAGGCAAAGGCGGTACGGACTTTCTAACCATTAAAAAAATGGCCTACGCACGGCCAGATTTATTGCACCATATTTTAGAAACAACGGCACAAACCGTTATTCAATATCTCAATGCCCAAATCGCGGCGGGTGCACAAGCGGTGATGATATTCGATTCATGGGGGGGCGCACTTTCACATAATGCCTATCAAGAATTTTCACTCAATTACATGCACAAAATTGTGAATGGCTTAACGCGAGAGCATGAAGGCCGCATCGTACCGCGCATCGTATTCACTAAAGGCGGTGCATTGTGGCTGGAAGCACAAGCGGATATTGGTGCGGATGCATTAGGTTTAGATTGGGCGGTAGATATTGGTACTGCACGCCAACGTGTTGGTAATAAAGTAGCGTTGCAAGGTAATCTTGATCCTGCAATTCTACTTTCAACCCCTGAAGCAATTGAAAAAGAAGTCGCTAGTATTCTTGCTAGTTATGGTCACGGTGCTGGTCATGTGTTTAATTTGGGTCACGGTATTACGCAGTGGACGCCACCTGAAAATGCGGCAGCCATGTTATCAGCGGTGCGTGAACACAGTAGAAAGTATCATCAATAATAAAAAAGCCCGCACGATGCGGGCTTTTTTATTATTGAGAATTTATTGTTGGAAATTAAAGTGACATACGTTTGAGCGTGTCATCTTTATCAATGAATTTGTGCTTCAATGCCCCGGCAATATGCAAAATTACCATTACTAAAATAATCACGCCAATAATTTCATGCACTTCTTTAAACAGTTCGCGCATTGGGTTGTTATCCAGGCCTTTAATGAATGGCACGCCGAACCACTTGATTCCGTATTTACTGTAGGTTGCCATAATCACGCCACTTACTGGTAAGGCTATCATCAGTAGGTAAAGCAAATGGTGGGTACCAGTGGCTAGTTTACGCTCCCAGGCTTTATAGGAGCTTAACAATGCTGGCGGGCGATGCGTGATGCGCCATAGCACGCGGATAGCGATGAGCGCAAATATGGTAACGCCTAATGACTTATGTAGATTGAAATAGAAGGTTCTGGGTGAGGCTTCTTCAGCTAATTGCCAAGTATAAAGACCTAGGTCAAATAAATCGTAGGCCATTTGTTTCGGTGCTTCTTTAGGCAGTTCACTCATGTACCAACCTAGTGCAAACATGCCAAAAATACAAATCGCAATGATCCAATGCAATACCACCGCTGTTTTGGTGTAACGTGAAGTGCTATTTGGCATACAAAATCCTTCATTCTTTGTTGTTAGGAGTATGTGTGACAACAGTCACACGTAAACGTTAATTAAGCTATTATCATAGGAATAAATCCTCACTGCAACACTTTCAGAAGGCAGTAAAATGCATATTAACAGGCAGCCAAGATTTCATTATTTTTTTATATTAATGTGCGCTTACTTTTCTTTAGTGGGCTGTGCCTATGCAGAGGTAAAGCCTGAAAGCTTTGCGATTGAGAATGTGGGTGAAGGTATTTACGTACATCATGGTGAGCATTTAGATATAGACACTGGCTACCAGGGAGATATTTGCAATATCAGTTTTGTGGTGGGTAGCAAAGGTGTGGCGGTAATAGATACTGGCGGCAGTTTTAAGGTGGGGAATGCACTACGTGCAGCCATTAAAAAGGTAACGCAATTACCAGTTCTGTACGTTATTAATACCCATGTGCATCCGGATCATATTTTTGGTAATGCGGCTTTTATACCAAGTAATCCGAGTGAAGCAAAGCCAGTATTTGTTGGTCACGCTAAATTAGCCGATGCGATGCAGTTGCGCAAAGAGGCCTACGAAAAGCTAAATATTAAATACTTGGGTACCGATGCAAAAGGTAGTGAGATTGTTAAGCCAACCTTGCTAGTAAAAGAAGCGCTGGATTTAGATCTAGGTGGTAGAAGTCTAAAAGTAACGCCTTATTTAGTAGCGCATACTAATACCGATATTTCTGTGATTGATAGCAAAACGCAGACTTTATTTACTGGAGATTTATTGTTTATTGATCGTACACCAGTGATTGAAGGTGATATTAAAGGGTTGATTGCCGCAATTGATACCTTAAAAACTTATCCTGTTAAACAAGTGGTTCCGGGTCATGGCCCATTTACTAAAGACTGGGTGAAAGCGCTTGATAATGAACAACGCTATTTGAATTTACTGCTTGCTGACATCCGCGCTAATATCAAGAAAGGTGTGAGCATGGAGATATCGATGGATACCGCTGCAGCGAGTGAAAAAGACAAGTGGTTGTTATTTGATATTGCGAACCGACGTAATGTGAATACCATTTTCCCTGGACTTGAATGGGAATAGTAGTGTGCCAAACGATGTTATAAAGCTAGTAAAAAGCGGTTAAGATTGGTTTCTAAACCGCTTTTTATCAGTAAAAACGAACTAAAGCCTATTTTTTAAGATTGTCAATACTGCAACTGGTTTGAGGGTGTGCTGCCAAAAGCAACATACCACCCGCAATACCGAAATAAATGAACATGGATTGGAAGTCGAATCTACCTAAAACAATCGCCAAGAATAATGCTAAACCAGCCAATACATACGCAAATAATTTTGTTTTGTATCCTACCAATAGGCCTAAACCTGCTACTAATTCCACTAAAATAAGCAAGGGAGCAAAGATGCTTGGTAAGCCTAACTGACCCAAAGTGACTTGATAATCAATATAGCCATTTGGATGGCTGGTAATTGCTAATAGTCTTAGAATAACCGCACCTAAGAATACAAGTGATAACAAGATGCGTGCGGCGGCTGTTTGATATTTTTGCATACTAAACCTTTGAGTTAACTAATTTAATGAAACTAACGTGAATTGAATAAAAGATGCATGATGCACTGAACTGTTTTAGACTGCAAGCTTACAGCACAGGCCGCGACAGACATTACTTATAACACAGAGTGGGTTTTCTAATTAAAGTACGATAAATGTTATCAAATTTTCAGGTGATTCAGGTAAGTTGGGCTACGCATGCAAGGCAATTAATGGCTGTGCGTGAAGAAGTCTTTATTGTTGAGCAAGAAGTAGAACCGGACTTTGAGTGGGATGACATAGACGCCGTTGCTATACATTTACTGGCCTTCGTTAATAATCAGCCTGTAGGTTGTGCACGTGTCATCAAACATCAAAAAATTGGCCGCATGGCAGTACTAAAAGCATGGCGAGGATTAGGTGTTGGTCGCGCCCTATTGCTTGAAGCAATTGCTATTTGCCAAGCACGACGCAGTAAAGTGGTATACCTTACCGCACAAACCCATGCTATTTCTTTTTATAAACAAGCGGGGTTTGTTGAAACTAGCGGTGTGTATCAAGATGCGAATATTCCACATGTCGATATGCAGCTAATCTTGCCAGCGTAGACTCCACAAAACATCTAATAAAATTTTGAGAATTGCTTAAAGTTAGGCGATTCTATAAAATTGCACAGTTAACTTTTATTCACCATTATTTACTAATATTTAAGGATTATTCATGTCAAAAATCGTTTTTAAAGCAGGCGAAGCTACTATATTTACCGAAGGTAAAGACGTTAGTGCAGCTATGCCAGAAATTTTAATCGGCAGCGTCGATGGCCCTGTAGGCCAAGCGTTCGCTAATATGATGGCGCAAAGTAAAGGCCACACAGCTATGTTTGCCGTGCGCGATATCAATCAATTGGTGCGCCCTGCTTGTATGATGGTGCCAAAAGTGACATTAAAAGACAGTGCAAACATTGAGTTATTTGGTGGTTTGGTGCAAGCCGCCACTGCCGATGCTATTTTGGATTGCGTTATCGAAGGCATTATCCCGAAAGATCAAGTCAACGATTTATGTATTATCAGCTTGGTATGGATTGATCCAGGTGCAGCAAAAGACCCGAACCTAGACAAAGCAGATATGTATAAAAATAACTATGATGCGACTAAACTTGCAATTAAACGTGCTTTAAATGATGAGCCGACGATTGATGAGTTAATTGCAAACCGTCATAAAATCAAACATTGTATGTGGGAAGATTCTTGGGATCAAAAATAAGTGATTAAAGCTTAAGATATAAATTTAATAGGTATTAAATGAAGCGCAATAAAAAAGCGGCCTAGACCGCTTTTTTATTGGTCTAAATTCTTGTTAGATAGATCGTTTCTTAGCCAAATTTGCGATTGGTGAGGCTTTAACCAAATCATCACGATAAGGATGTGAAGATTTGTTATAAAGGCTGGCAATTTTTTTCACATACATCCGTGTTTCCGCATATGGAGGCACACCCTTATGCCTATCTACGGCACGCTCTCCAGAATTATAGGCGGCTGCAACTAACTCAACATCGCCTTTAAAATAGGCAAGCAGCCATTGCAGATAAGCAAGCCCACCCTTGATATTGTCTTCAGCTTTATAAGCATCTTTAACACCAAAACGTTGTGCTGTTTCTGGAATGAGTTGCATCAGACCC
>JANOHT010000250.1:0-10794 GCA_031406605.1 Methylotenera sp.
GGTCTTCTGGCTTTTTATAGTTGGCTAATAAACTATCAATTAAATCGTTAGGTAAAGCTTTGGGTAAGGTCATTTTTTATCCATTTCTGAAAATAGCAGTTTCCTGCAAAATGACGTTTACACAAAATTATTTACACCCCCATACAAAAAGAAATTAAATCACCTTTCGGTTTTCTAGAAAACCACCAGTCGCCAATTATTTTTACAATGTTCTACCAACTTCAAATAAAAACTTTAATTGAAGTTGTGATAAGTCTATTTTTTGAGCCATTTCAATGATAAACCGGTCTTCCTGAAAGTAGGTAAATGTTGACTGAAAGTATGCTTTTGTTTCTTCGTCTGCTGTCCTCAATTCGTCGTCAAACTTTTTGAGGACATCAAAATACTTAAGGGCACTGCGAAACTGCATATTAGTGATAGATTTGGAAAATGCAACTTTCTTCAAATCATTTTCCATTTCTAACACCTCATCTAACATCAGAGGAGGCAAACTATTAGAACTGCCATTTCGTTTGTAGGATTCCATCGTATTAAGTCCATAAATTTTTAAATCTGCTTCAACATGCTCTTACGTTTAGTCAATCTGAACCTAGAATAATTTAATCACTTAGCGATTATTTATTGCATCAGGTTAATTCTAAACTTGTTCTGAACATATTGTCAGTATCTTTACAAATTGTAATTATTTGACTACCTTTTCAGACAGTAAATGCGTCTGTAGTTACATCATTCAAAATAAATATCTAAATGTCTACCTCACTTAGATATTTATCGTAAACATTCTTTCAGTAACATTTGTTAAACACTTTTAAATAAGTGATTATTTGTTATTTGCACGTCATCCGTTCATACATCAAAGTGACTTAAAGATATCTATAAAACTTCCGCTGTTCTGTACGTTGCCGCACAGATGTATTCTGCCAAATCATTGATTATCAAATTTTAACTTTTCGATATAAATGATTATTCGCAAAAGTCTTTATGTGACTTAGCATTAAAAAAAATTGGCATATAAAACTCAATAAGGTGAAATTTCAGCCACGATAATGATGTCAAAAGTGTATGCAACTAATGTAGTCATTAAGTTTGATTAAAGCAACATAAGATTAGGCATTCTGATTTAGCGAATTTAATCGGTTAGTTTGATTTAAATTTAGAGTGTAATTGGAGTACATAATGACAATGCGTAAAAACACCATTTTGGAACAGGCAGTCAAAAAAGGCATTGAACTGTCTAGAGATAAACAAAATAAATCAGCGGTAAAAATGATGACTAAAGCAGGCGTACCTTATGTCATCGTAGATCGTGTCTTATATGAACCGCATAACGTCAGAAGCACTGATAGAAATTAACAGGGTAGAACTAAAGTAATTAATTTATTGGAGTACACCATGCAAACGCGAGTAAACAATATATTTGATCTAATAGTCAATAAAGGGCTGATTATGAGTAAGTTCAGAGGAACTGAAGATGCAAAGCAGATGATGATTAAGGCTGGATTACCTAGCATTATTATTCAAAGAGTTTTATTTGATTCAAACAAAATTAGAAGATTCGACTGGAAATAACCGAGAAGAAATTACTAGTATTTTTACAATTAATGTAAACCAATAGAGATGTGCTGCGTTCAATAATTTAGGTTAGATATTTTTCATAAAGGAGAAATCATGAAAAAAATTCAATTTGGATTGATAGCTTTATTGCTTGGTCTTGGCGTTTCAACAAGTGTAAGTGCGCGTGACTCGATAGGCTTTAGCTTGAACATCGGAAGTCCGTATCTATATAGTCCACCAGTTATATATTACGCACCTCCGCCCGTCGTTTATTACGAGCCTAGATATATTTACCGTGAGCACTACAGCCCTAATGTTTACTACTACCCTAGCGACCATCATTATTATCAGCGTGATTATAGACAAGGGCATTATGGGCATCATAAGCACCACAACCACCGCAATCATCACTAACAATTAAGTAATTTAATGGGGTTGGCTTACGTTAAGCGCATAGCGTTTAATTTCGAGAGTTGCGTAAGATTTACGACATGCAAGACGTTCTTTATATATACAACTAAAAGGATCAATATCATGTGGACAACACCAGCAGCTACTGAAATGCGTTTTGGCTTTGAAGTTACGATGTATGTGATGAACAAGTAATTCGCTACATAAGATATAAAAACAGCCTACTCAGCAATGAGTAGGCTGTTTTTATATCTTAATTTTATTAAGTTAATCTGGATGTTAATGAAGTGGGTTCGAAAACTTATATCACTAGGTTCTCAATCGTACGTTACAGACATTACTAAATGATGAAAGCTAATTTTCATTTCAGTTGTGGTTAATGACAACAATGTTGTAAAAAAATACGACAATAAAATTGTATTACCGAAATTCAACTTAAGAAAAAAATAAATTTCAACCATAACCTTATTAATTAATCTATATATAACAATAAGTTATATAATTTTCACCTCCAATCAAACTAAGTGGCACATCTTTTGCAGATAGTTGTTTAAAACTAATTTATTTTGATAAAGACTGCATGATGAAAAACCTCTTGAATTCATTTTTTTCCAAGATAACAAATTTATCTAATAAAAATGAACCTACATTCACTATAAGAAATGATGTAGCCCGTAAAACGAATATTGAGATAATCGATTTGAGCTATGAAGATTATATGAAATATAGTAATCAGCAGCCCAGAAGGAAACCAACCCGTCTAACAGTTAATTAGAAAATAAACCTGCAAACAACAAAAAAGCTATACATCACGAGATGCCTGGTTTTTAAGCACTTTTTATACTTAGTAAATCATCAAATAAACGGGGTACTTAATTAGCCCACCAACCAACAGACATAATCCTTTAATTTTTAATTATAAAAATATACCGCAATTAAGTATGTTTCTACACTTCTTACAAGTCTATAAATTAACCACTTTATGAGGGATAAACGAAACTCCTTTTATCGAGTAAGATATGAGTTAAGCCATGAGCTTGAAGTTAATTAAATACTACTTTTAGTAGCCTGCTTTTTCTTTTTTTAGGGAGCTCAAGCAGAAGCCTTTTGTTCATGTTTTATTTAATAGGTTAATCAAGTTTTTGTTAGTGCAAAGGAAATAAAATGCTGACTTCTAGAGAAACTGAATGCTTCGATGCATCCAATGCCTGCGTATTAGACTGTTATAACTGCTCATCTACCTGCTTATTAGAAGATAACCAAAAATCCGTGGCTCGTGTTATCAAGCTATGTATAGAGTGTGCGGACATTTGTAGACTTGCAGCAGCAGCAATCGCTATGCGCAGCGAAAATATGTATGCCATTTGCAGGTTGTGTGCTGAAATATGCAAAAAATGTGAAATGGAATGCATGCGCCATAAAACAGAATGCTGTATTAAATGTGCAGGGTCTTGCAGACTATGTGCAGAAGCCTGTATCAAGTTAATTTAGCAACATATATTGAGTTGGAAAGGTGTGAGTGTTTTAGATAAATGGACACAGACTAATAAACAACCTCAACCTAGCTTTTATCTTTAGAATTGGGCTTATAAACCTAATGAACAAGCTATTTTACTTTCTGATTTGCAGATCATTAGCCAGATTTAAGTAGAAAAATGAGTATCTATTGAGTGAATAACATAGTGTCAAATTTACACTCATGCGTAAGATGTGAAAAATGCAAGAACGTTTTGTATAACTAACTAATAGGATCAATATCATGTGGACAACACCAGTTTCTACTGAAATGCGTTTTGGCTTTGAAGTTAGAATGTACGTAATGAACAAGTAATTCGCTACATCAAATAAAAAAGCTTATTCAGAAATGAGTAGGCTTTTTTTATATGCATATATTACCCAGTCACTCTGGAGTCTAGGCGTAAAAAAAGCCTAGTAGATTAAATTTGCTAGGCTTTTGATACATTTTGATGTTTTGTGAAACACTAAAATGGTGGGCTGGGGTCAATCCAACAAATCTATATAAGCCTTATTATAAAAGGCTTTAATATTTATAAAATTAACAGTTACCCCGTAAGTTACCCCACATATGTTTAATTTCCAATCAAAAATCTATTTATTAGTCTCATAAGGGTTTTTATATTCTGACTTAGATGGATTGTATCGATAGCTTGGTTCTGTATTTTTAGTACCTTCCTGACCGCTATAAGGATTGGTGTTGCCTTTTGTACTGTAATTATCGTAGGACGTGTTATTTGGCGCACTACGATAATGTGGTTCAACATAAGTACCGTTTTGGGTTGTATGACCACGAACATACGTATCTGCAAATGCTGCGGTTGAAAGACTTAGTGCTAATACTGCAAATAATAATTTCATGATTTTCTTCCTAGTTAGTGGCAATGATAAACGCCTGTTTTATGGTTATAGTGACAGCCGTTTGCATCAGTACCACCAGAATGTGCAGATGCCACGCTTGATAAAGCTAATGCCAAAACAATAAATAAGTATTTCATAATTTACTCCACTTGAATTGCCAAATCATCGGCTCTGGCAGTACCGTTTTAATTCAAATCATTTATGCCCCACCTATCTAGTGCGCCTACCACCCCTACCCCTCGGGGGGTGGGTACTACTGCGCGCATATTTTTACTCTCAGCCATCCCGACAAAAATTCTGATATTTCTAAACTTTTACTTTAAGTTAGTCATGCTAACAAGGTGCAGTGCATTTATATATGACGGTTTTAATATTCGATAACTAGTTTATTAAATTAATTTATTACCCTTCAAAAGTTTGTGATTTTTTAAGTTTATATAGGAACTTGTGAAACTCATATTCAGTGTCATAAATCGCTGATACTTTATAGTCAATTCTAATATTTCCACTTGGGTGAATATCTAAGCCATTTTTTAAATATATTGTCTTATCGCATATTTTGGCTAGGTTTTTCCATGTAGCAAGTTGTTGCTCAGTCATATTACGTATAGGCGGAACCCTATAATAAAACTCAATGACATTTATTTTATCGGTCATAATTTCTGCCTATCATGCCTAAATTACAAAAGTTAATTGTGTATGTATAATAGCTATTAGAGTTTAATAATTACTCTTTAAAGATAAATTATTACACATTTGGAGATACAATAGTGATTACTTGCAAGCTGTCTGCTATTTTAGGTGCACGTAGAATTAAGATTGCCGATGTGGCTAGAGATGCTGGAATTGGTAGAGCCACGCTAGACCGCTGGTATCACGACAGGGTAAGCTCGTATGACCGCGATGTGTTATCACGACTTTGCGATTACTTACAAGTTACACCAGCGGATTTATTGAAGGTGGTTGAGCAAGGCAAATTATTTGAATGAGGGAAATATGAAATTCACTAAACCATTAAAACTAATGTTGTTGTATTTCCTGTTGATTTTTAGTTCTACATCAGAGGCTTTCGATATTCCAGAAAATGCTCAACTAGATTACTCAGGAAAAAACTGGGAATGTGTAAGAGGGTTTTTTAGGTCTGGGAAAACGTGCATTTCAGTAAAAATTCCTGCTAATGGTCAATTAAACTACTCTGGCAATGGCTGGGAATGTAACCGTGGATATTTCAAAACAGGGCAGTCTTGCCAAGCGGTTAAAGTTCCAGAGAATGGCACGCTGGATTACTCTAGCAGTAATTGGGAGTGTTTAAAAGGTTACCGTAAATCTGGCAGTGAGTGTCTAGCCGTCATTCTACCAAGCAATTCAAAGTTAGATTATTCGGGACATGACTGGGAATGCAATAGTGGATTTAGTAAAGTAGGCAAAAGCTGCAATCCTGTAACCTTACCACCCAATGCCCAATTAGATTACTCAGGGCATGAGTGGAAGTGCAAAGTTGGATTTAAACGCTCTAAAAATCAATGCATAAAATTCGAAATCCCCAATAACGCTAAAATAGACTTTACTGGTAATGATTGGACTTGTGTTACAGATTTTAAACGCTCAGCTTCTAAATGTGTCCCAATGACTCCTAAAGAAATAGCATATCAAAATTTACTTATAGCTCGTGCAAGAGCGTGTGGTAACTCTTATAACTATGATGTGTCAGGAAATTGCGGAGGTGAGTCAGTTCGAGGTAATGTTGATGCATGTTCAAATAGTAAAGAGGTAACTGGGCATGTTACCTTTGACAACGATGCTGAAATGGATTTTTCAGGTGAGTGGGTAAGCAAGGGTGAAATTGAAGGACGAGATGGTTTTGGCAATAACTGTGACCTTGAAGTTGATTGATGAAAACTACTGACCTTCAAGATAAATTCGTAACGCACATTGTCTACGACGGTGTTAGTGGTTCAGAGGCCGCTAGGCGAGCAGGATATAGCCCTGCTAGTGCAAGACAAACAGCATCACAATTATTAGCTACACAGCATATACAAGCAGCCATCCGTAACGAACAATACAAGCACTTGAATGGAGCACTAGCTTCTAAGGCAATTAAAACGCTTGAGGCTATCATGGATGATGTAACTGCTCCTGCTGGTGCGCGTGTTGATTGCGCCAAGACCATACTAGATCGGAGCGGTTTAATAGCCCCGCGAGTAGCACCAGTGTCACCCTTCGACAATAAGCCTGTCCATGAAATGAACAAGGCCGAGTTAGAAGATTTCATTTTTAAAACTAAGGCTTTGATTGAAAAGCATGAGAAGTCACAGACTGTGATTGAGGCTGAGGATATTCTATAATTTTGAAAAAATATCCCTGCCCCGACAATCGTACCAATTATCTGTGACTACCCCGATAGCCGTATCAAGACTTTTTGATATTTTGATGATTACCCCGATAATCGTACCAGTAAGGCCATTTTTTTGCTTTGAATTGCCCCGACTACCGTACATCTTTATATTAGCCATTATTAGCACTATTTATTAGCTATTCAGTTGTTAATATTTAAACCATCTTTATTAAATTTCATTACCTGCTTTATTAACTTATCTGCGTCATGTTGATGTTTTAATTTTTGGGCAGCTTGAATATCTGGTAAAGGTTCGTTTTTAATCCATAGCTCGGTTGGGTAATCGGTTGATTGAGCTTCGAGCTTTCCACCGCAATAATGGATATTTACAAATGTAAGCGCATATAAGCTACAGCTATTTCTTCCGCCTTGCCTCGTTAGCTCAATAAATCCTGCTTTAACTAGCTCTTTAAGTTTTGTGTTTAACGTCTCTTTAGAAGTCCAACCAAACTTTTGCATAATACTAAAAGTAGCTGTCAAGTCACCGTTGTTATTACCTCGATACTGTGACGCTAAATCCATAAGCAATTTAACTGCGTGAGCTGATAGCTTTGCATAGGATTGGCTTCTTAAGACCTTGTGGGGTATTGAAACATAGCCACCTTGACTGATTTGAGCTTTAATTACCTTTTTGCTCACTACATCACCTGTCTTTTGCGCTTGACATGGTATGTAGTTAAAACGGCATGGGCTACAAAATCACATGATATTTTTACGTCACCCCCATCTTTTGGCTGCCACAATTTAGGGGTTAGTTCGCCTGATAAACAAACACTTTCACCTATATCAAGCGCAAACAAAGCAGCACAAATATTAGCATCAAATGCTATTACGCTTATGCGTATGCTGTCACCATCAGCTATTGGAGTAAAAACCCCAACTGTTAAAAATGGTTTGTTATCTTTTCCATAACGCTTTATAGGCTTTGAAGCTAATTTTCCATTGATCAGAGCATCAATCATGATTAGCGCCTCGCAACACATACTTTGCTATTGCCTTATGCTTTATTCCATCAGGCGTACTTTCAGACACGCGAACTGTGTCGATTTGATAGCCAATATCACGTAACTCCTTTACTCGAGCCGCAGGCATCATTACGCCAAAGCTATGGCGCAAATTAATTGTGCTTTGAGCGCTTACCATTAGCGCGCCTAGAATAATTTGTCTCTGGTTGCTAGTGCTAGTATTATTTAGATTAAGTAATTCACTTGGGTTAGCCTCGCATGCTAACCCTTTATTTTTGGTGTTGTCGCTTGTATTAAGCATCATTACACCGCCTTACTTTTGCGACTATCTATCCATGCTGTTATGTCGCTTTGACGCCAGCCTACAGACCTTGAACCTAAAGATAAAGGGGGCGGGAATTTACCCTGAGAGATAAATAAGTAAATGCTACTGCGTGAGAGGGTTGTTTGTTCGGTAACCTGTTTACGCTTAATTATTACTTCCATTTTTTACATTCCTTAATTGATTTTTAAGAGCCGAAATAGGACTTTAAATTCAGATAAGAGATATTTTTTGGAATTGAAAGCGGGTTAATTATTCCGTATTGTTCAGTTTTAGCATGAAATCTAAAAACTTCTTATGTTTATCAATACTTTTGCTAATAGTCGTTTTGTCGTCTTTTGGTTTAAGTGCAGAATTAAGAGCTAGTGAGACTTTTTTCTTAGCTCCTGCATCATTTGTGCCATCACTAATAAATTTTTGATACATTTCAAACGCTTGGTTTTGGTCATGTTTCGGCTTCGCACCGCGTTTGTCTTGCTTTAATTGCTTTGGTATGTAGCCAGCGCAAAACTTAGCTAACTCTTTAGGAATAGGAAGCCCAGCTTCAAGTAGTCCGCACATTATTAAAACAGCAAAATTCTTTGCGTTTGTTCTATCTCGTTTTGGGGTGTCTGCTGCATCAATAACAGCTAGTGTAGAGCGAATAACCATTTTTATTATGTTGGATGGATTTTGTTTTTGTAGTCGTAAATATAACTCCGCAATTGAATCTTGATTTAAGTCATTCATACATCACCACTAGTGCCTTCCATATAAAAAGCTAAAAATACCAAGTCAAAAATTAGTAATTAACAGACTGTTATTTATAACAAGCTGTGGCGTTTGCCCTTTAATATCCCCGCCACAGCTTACTAGTTAATACTGTTAATTTAATTGTTTTAGAATCTCTGATGCTTCGTTGGTTGTAATACCAGTTTTGCGACCCGCAAAATCACAATCAATAATATTGCCTAAGCTCTCGTCACAAATTTCTAAGCCAATAAGTTTTTCTAAGGCCTCTGTTGCTTCATAATATTTAGCTCTAGCTGCTGTTGCTTGGCTTAATAAATTTACTGCTTGTTCACTTACTTGCATTTGTATATCTCCTATAGATTAAATGTTGACTTCGTTAATAATTCTGAAATATTTACAAAGTATATTGCTATCCAACACGTCATCTCCATCCCGTGTGTTTTTATGCCGAAACTATTATTCCCTTATAGTTTCGGCTTTTTTATATGTAGAAACTATGCTTGTTTAAATGGCAAGACTTTTGCACCAGCTTTGAGATCATCTAAATAATCAGCCCAAGATTGCATCATGGCTGTGCGTTGCTCAATAAATTTAGTACGGTTATAGGCTGCCCCTAATGCGTCTGGTACTTTATGTGCTAGTTGATGCTCAATAATGTAAGGATCAATTTTTAAACGCTCATGCAGAATAGTCCTAGCCATTGCCCTAAAGCCGTGAGCTGTAATCTCTGTTTTTGTGTCATAGCCCATGCGTTGTAATGCTGCATTTATTGCCGCTGCACTCATAGGTTTTTTAGGGTCATGCCCACCCTGAAAAACAAATTCACCATGTCCGCTAGTTGGTTTCATATCTGTAAACAATTTAGCAGCCTGTTTTGATAACGGTACTAAGTGCATAGTTTTAGTTTTACTTACTTGGTAACGCCACTCATTAGACTCTAAATCAATATCTGCCCATTTAGCAGTGCGTAGCTCGCTAGGACGCACAAATACTAATGGTGATAGCCTAAGGGCAGTTTGAACCGTGAAAGAGCCTGTAAAGCCATCTATTGCGCGTAATAGTTCAGCAATCTCTTTAGGTTCTGTAAACGCAGCCATATGCTTGATAACAGTGGCGGGCAATGCTCCCCTTAAATCCACACAGGGGTCGCGTAACGCCCTACCAGTTTGCACTGCATGACGAAATACCTGGCTAGTGGCTTGCAAGGTTCGATGCGCGGTTTCGAGCTTATTCAACTTTTCAATACGCTTAACCACCTCTAAAATTTGTGGTGCGGTTATTTCTGATATTGGCTTGCTGCCTAACCATGGGAATATATAAAGCTCCAAACGCCTCATAGTGCGATCACGATGTGATTCTGATTTATTTCTGAAATAACTTATCGCCCACTCACGAGCAAGCACTTCAAGACTGTTGGCTAAACTTTCATTTTTGCTGTCTTTAGTAGCTTTACGAATTACCGATGGGTCAATATTAGTAGCTAGATACTTGCGAGCTTCATCACGCTTTAATCTAGCGTCTGCTAGCGATACATCGGGGTATGTGCCAAAACTTAGCAATTTTTCTTTGCCATCAAATTTATACTTGAAACGCCACCACTTACCCCCGTTTGGGGTCACTTGCAAAAACAAACCTCGCTCGTCCGATACTTTGAAAGGCTTATCTTTTGATTTAATGGTGCGAACTTTAGTATCTGATAATGACATATGGGGGTAACACCTCTCAAAAATATGGAGATACCCCTAAGAGTTACCCCTATTTACAACTGGATTTTGTGAGGCGACATTACACCCTGTAGGACTAAAAGTCAATAAAAAACCCGCACTTAGGCGGGTTCTCTATACTTCTTAAGACTTCTTAAAACACTTAAATGGTGGAGCTGGGGGGAATCGAACCCCCGTCCGCAAATCCTCCACAGACAGTTCTACATACTTAGCCTTGTTGTTTAATTTAATCTGTACCACACCAACAGACAAGCAGTGTACAGACGAGTTACCTTAAGGTTAATGAAGTATTAAGTAGCCCAATACAACACGTAT
>JANOHT010000257.1:0-22702 GCA_031406605.1 Methylotenera sp.
GCTTCAATTAATGAGATTTTAATATCGCGGTCTGGGTCAATTTTATCAAGACCGTAAGCGGCGAGTTCACGCGTTGTATTGTGCAACTCGGCAGACAACTCTACCCCTGTTGCACCTGCGCCCACAATCACCACTTCTAACTGTCCAGCATGTATAGGCTCAACCTGAGTTTGAGCACGCACTAATGCATTGTGTAAACGTCGATGAAATTTTTCTGCTTGTTCTTGAGTATCCAATGCAATTGAATACTCACTTGCGCCTTTAATGCCAAAATCGTTAGTCGTACTGCCTACGGCAATAATCAAAGTATCGTACTGAAAATTACGCCTTGGAATCACTTCAACACCATCTTCATCATAATTAGGCGAAATAGAAATTTCACGCTTGGCTCTATCCAGTCTATCCATACTGCCTAGACGAAACTTAAAGTGATGCCAATGTGCCTGTGCAAGATAATCCAGCTCATGCCTTTCAGGGTTCATGCTACCCGCAGCAATTTCGTGTAAAAGTGGCTTCCACACGTGAGTTTTTGACTTATCGATGAGCGTAATCAGGGCTTTGCCTTTACGGCCCAAGCTGTCACCGAGCTTTGTCGCCAGTTCCAATCCACCAGCACCCCCGCCTACGATAACTACATGATGTAAGTCTTTTTGATTATTTTTTTCCACAATAGTCTACTTATTATAGTTGCTGTCTTAAAACAAAAACGCGCCTGCCAGACTTCAGCAAGCGCGCTATTAAGAAGTAAAATAATTACTCGTTACCGGTCACAGCGCTCATACTACGTACCCAAGCAATTATTTTCAATAACTCGTCTGGCGTGATGCCATTTTTTGGATCCGTTGGATCCATTAAGCCAATACCTTTAGCGCCCATACCACCATTGGTACCATGCCAAACAGTTTCAAACATACCTTTGTTAGTCGCGTCTTTTGGATATTTGTAATCTGGTCCCACCAAACCAGGGCCTACCTGCCCACCGGCCTCCGGGCCATGACATTGTGTACAAGAATATAACTGAAATATTTTTTTACCTTTTGCAATAGCTTCGGCATTACCGATATATGGATTTTTACCTGTCGTCATAAACTCCTTGGCAGCAGGTGTGTCGAATAATGTCGCATCAATCACTAATGGCTTGCTGTCCTGAGTAGTCACGAAATCAATCATTTTTCCAGTTGCAGCGGATGAAGATGCTCCGTCAGTTGCTGTACTATTTGAATCTTTTTTATCACACGCACTTAATGCTACTAACATTAGCATTAACAATACATTGAATTTAACTTTATACATTTTCACACACTCCATACTTTTAAATTTTAATACCGCTTATACATTAAGGGCGCATTTGTTAAACACATAAAAAAACGGCTACTGTAATTATACAGTAGCCGCTTGAGTTGTTACAGCCTTGTAAGCTTTTGGCTTATTTTAACCACGGTTTATCAGTACCACCTGAATATTGCGTACGTAACCAACCAACTACCTTCAAGATATCATCTGTTGATAAGTTCTCTGGGTTACCTAACTGTTGGTGCCATGCAAACATACCACCGTTACTACCACCAGCAATTGTTTCAAAAATACCTTTATCAGTTACGTGTTTTGCATATTGCCATGAGCTGTCTGTAATGGATGGGCCTACTTGACCGCCACCATTTGGACCATGACATTGTGTACATGAATAATAACCAAATTTCTTTTTACCTGCTTTAGCAGCGTCTGCGTCTGCAGCAAATGCTTTTGTGTACGGATTGATACAAGTTGAAAGAAACTCTTTTGCTTGTGGCGTATCGGTTTCTACAACTTTAATTGCTAATGGGCTACCGTCTTTTGTTGATACCAAGTTACAAGCTGCACTTGCTTGCGTTGATAAGGTTAAACCTACAAAACCAAGCATTGAAACTAACAACGCTGCTTTAATTGCTTTAGTGCCTAACATGTCATCTCCTAATGTATTGAATTTTGCTACGGTCATACATGCTAGTGCATTATTGATCGTGTCATCATCTAACGTATTTATTATTTAAGTGGTTGACGCATCAACTTAAAATAATCGCGGTATTCTACTATGTTTATTGGACTTCGTCACCGCCAGTAGTTTTTTCATGACTCTTACTACCTTTACGATAGACTTTCATTAGGCTATCACCTTCAACTACGGGCACGTGAGGGATACCGTAATCATCAAGGATTTTATTTATTTTATCTTGATTCCTATCAAGAGCACCTTGAATCATCTCCATGCGGTCTTTATCTTTTTTGCGCACACCTATAGAAATGTTCCAGTACTCTTTACCTTTAGCATTTATATTTTCATATTCAGGAATATTGACTACTGTCAGTGGTATTTTTGCTTGTTTGGCAAAATAACCTCCAATTGGACCCCATACAACGGCAACATCAATATCACCTTTGACCAAGTCATCAATCATAAAACTTGGTGGCAAGTTCAAATCACGTTGCAAACGGTAAGGTCTAGCGTTTCCCATCAGGTTATGGTCATTTAGCGGTATTGTTGCAGGGCTTTGGCCGATAATTCCAATACGTGCCTTAGCCAAATCCGGGCTATCCCAATTGGTAATGTTGTAGCCACTATCTTTTCTATACACAAACACACTGCCAGTTCGATAGTAAGGTTTTGACGTCCTAAGCGCGTCATAATCTGATGTGGTACCCATAATGACATCACAGCGCATCGCATTGATTGTGTTTCTTAAAAAACCTTGCCGATTATATGCGTATGTGTAAGTTAGTTTTTTACCTAAATCCTTTGCAATGACTTCAGCTATCTTGTCCTCAAAGCCCTCTTGCTTTGAATTAGAATTTGGCATTAAATCTGGATCGGCACAGACTTTGAATTCGCTTTCATCGACAACACGCCTTATTTCACCAATACGCCCTTCATCTGCGTTAAGGGATGGAATGTCAGGCATTTCAGCACCATTCGCGTTAGTCACAATTGCCAACATAGCAATTAATCCTAACTTTTTCTTAACATGTTTCAACATTGTTTATTCCTCATCGTCAAAAATATGGTTATAAAAAACCATCCGCTTGATTGACTACTTATTCAATTAAAAAGTTCTTACACATTGTTACATACTCAATAACTATGCATTTAAACAACTCATCATTGTAACTAATTTTTATTGCTTATAAGCCTTTTTAATGCCAACAAATTAATTATTTAAATCAAAAAAATATAAAATTAATCAAGTACATATAAAAAAAACACCCCGACGAATCGGGGTGTTCTATTTTTAAACTAACTTAAGTAGTTAGCTAATAACTAATGTCCGAAGACAATCAATTATAGGCTGAATACTGTTAATGCACCGCCGCCAGGAGCAGCGTTGTATTTAGTTAATTCTTTGTAACCACCAGCTGCACCAAGTGCATCTGTATCGTTAGTCATACCTAAGTTCATTGCAACGCCAGCCCAACCACCGATACCTGAAAGCGTACCAACGTATTGTTTACCTTTGTTTGCATAAGTGAACGCATTACCAATCACGCCAGAACCCACTTGGAATTTCCAAAGTTCTTTACCTGATTGTGCATCAACCGCTTTGAACCAACGATCTAAAGTACCGTAGAACACAATGTTTGAAGCAGTTGTTAAAGCACCACCCCAAGCAGAGAATTTCTCTTTGTTATACCATACTTTTTTGTTGGTCATAGGATCATAAGCAGCAAAGCCACCCATTACGCCGTCAGGACCAGCAAACATCGTTAAAGTAGCACCAACCCATGGTTGACCTGCAACGTATTTAGACTCAACTGGCTCGTATGTCATACATACGTGGTTCAATGGAGAATAAACTAAACCAGTTTTTGGTGAGTATGCAGCTGGTTGTTGATCTTTAGTACCCAATGCAGCTGGGCAAACGCCTTTAGCATTGTAGTCTTGGTGAGTTGAAGCTGACGCTTGTTTTTGTGGTACGCCAGTTTTCAAATCAACACCAGTTGACCAGTTAACGAATGGATGCACTTTCTCAGCAGCAACTAATGTACCGTTACCAGCTTGCCATGTGTATGCAAAACCGTTACGGTCATGATGCCATGCGTATGTTTTACCACCTTTATCGAACAAGATTACTTCGTTAATACCATCGTAATCCCACTCATCGTGTGGAGTCATTTGCATACCCCATTTTGCAACGCCTGTGTCTAAGTCACGAGCAAAAACAGTCATAGACCATTTGTTATCGCCAGGACGGACATCTGGGTTCCAAACTGATGGATTACCTGTTCCGTAATACACTAAGTTTGTTTTTGGATCATACGGCCACCAGCCCCATACAGAACCACCACCATGTTGCCAACCATCTTTAACTGCTTGTGGTTTTAACCATGTACGTGTACCAAGTTCTTTTTCGCCGATTTTCAATTGATCGTTAGGGATCATTTTGAAAGAACCGCCTTGTTTGTTACCACCGTTTACATCTTGGTAAACTGATAATGCGCTGTATTGTGGGTTTGCTGAGTTGAAATCAGCGCCGATTAACATTTCAGCATCAGGACCTGTTGAATATGCTTTCCATGCTAATGAACCGTCTTTTAAGTTGTAAGCTGCGATAAAGCAACGAACACCAAATTCAGCACCTGAACAACCAGTTAATACTTTATCTTTAATTACGTGTGGAGCATTAGTGTTTGTAGCGCCAACTTTTGGATCGTTAATCAATGTTGACCATTGTTTAGCACCAGTTTTAGCATCTAAAGCTACTAAGTTACCATCATTTTGTTGTAGATAGATTTTACCGTCGCCGTAGCCTAAACCACGTGAAACGTTATCGCAACATAGTACAGCTTGTACTGATGGATCTTGTTTTGGGAAATATGACCAAACGATTTTTTGATTGTCGTTTAAATCAAGAGCGTATACGTTGTTTGGGAATGCTGTATGTACATACATCATGTTACCAACAACTACTGGTGAACCTTCGTGACCACGGTTTACACCTGTAGCGAATGTCCAAGCAGCTTTAAGGTTTTTAACGTTACCTTTGTTAACTTGCGCTAACTTGCTGTAGCCTTGATTGTCGTGCTGACCACGTGGGTGAGCCCAGTTGTTTGCGTCTTTCATTGCTGCCTCTTGGTCTGCTGCAGCTGATGCCATCATAGGCATTGCAACTGTTAAACCAGCAACTAAACCAAGTGCTAACTTAATTTTGTTAACTTGCATTTTAATCTCCAAAGTTATACTACTAAGGGTTTGTAAATATTGTTACGTACTTAATTTAAAACTAAAATTGTTAAAGTTTTTTGATGTAACCTCAAATTTTTTAACATTTGCTTTAATAAACTAGTTAACTTTATTCCATCACATTTTCATGTGCGTACAGAACTATATTCTAGTCACATACTATTTGCAATACATTCGTTACAATTTATTTACAATTATTTTAACAAGATTTACTCTTGCTATTTCAATTTACTACACCACCTTAGTTACAATTCATTAACAATTAGTTCGATTCATTTACATATTTAGTGTTTTAGCTCTGGCACCTAAATGCTAATATGGCTTAAATTGTCATTAATAATCAATTAGAAAGCGTTGTTTTAATCATGCAAAAGATCACTTATAACCTGTATCCTGAACTAGGAGTTTTTGAAAATAAGCACTTAAAAGTTGATGATTTGCACGAAATTTATTATGAAGTGTGCGGAAATCCTGAAGGCATTCCCGTTGTCTTCTTGCATGGCGGCCCTGGTAGCGGGTGCAACCCGACGCAACGTCGTTTTTTTGATCCTGCACACTATCGTATTGTTTTAATCGACCAACGTGGCTGTGGTCGCAGTACGCCGCAAGGCGCCACCCAGCACAACACAACAGCTGATTTAGTGTCTGACATTGATGCTATCCGTAAAGCGCTGAATATTAAGCAATGGTTGGTCTTTGGTGGGTCATGGGGCAGCACGCTTGCGCTTAGCTATGCTTTAGCTTTTCCACAACATGTCACTGGACTTATATTGCGTGGTATCTTTTTAAGCCGCCCTTCTGAACTTAACTGGTTTTTAGGCGATGTTGCACATTTCTACCCCGAAGTTTGGCATGACCTTATTTCTTATTTACCTGCAGATGAACAACATACTGTATTAACTGCCTACAGCAGGCGAATATTTAGTGAAAATAGTGTCATTAGCACTCCTGCTGCAGAACAGTGGAATGCATTTGAAAATGCAATTATGCGCTTAGTACCCAATGCACCTAAAGAAGTTGATAATATAGAATCTAAATCTAGCGCGACTCTTATAGAGCAGGCAGCCATTGAGGTCGCTAGAGCGCGGGTACAAATTCATTATATTCAGCACAACTGCTTTATAGATGGAGAGGCTATATTAAATGACTGCAAAAAACTGGCGCATATTCCAACCATTATCGTACAAGGTCGCTATGACATGGTGTGCCCACCAAAAAGTGCTTGGGAACTTAGCCGTGCGATGCCACATGCAGAGCTTCATATCATTCAAGATGCAGGGCACTCTGCTATGGAAGTTGGTATCACTTCAGCTCTGGTCGCTGCCACTGAACAATTCAAACATCACTTAAAACAGTAATTTTGGGATTAGCAATACAATTTAAATACTGACATGGATAAAATTGCCGACGATATCAAGCAGGGCGCGAAACATAATTCCAAGTTTCAACTGGGCCTGCAAGCAGCTATTAATACGCCGCTTAATGCCTATGCTAAGCAACGCTACAACACGCCCCTCTTTGTATTGCATGAAACTTTAAGTGCGTTTGGGCGACACAATACGCTGGGCTTATCTGCATCACTTTCTTTTTACGCGATGTTCGCGCTCATTCCACTTGTTTTATTGATGTTCTTTTTGCTTAGTCATCTAGTGTTAACTTCAGACTACGCAATCGTAAAACTTGCCATCATCACTGGGAATCTAGTACCAAAATTAAGTAACACCATTATGGTAGAAGTGTATAACGCTGCGCAACAAAAAGCGGCTTGGGGTGCACTAGGATTATTTGTACTGCTGTGGGCAGTCACGCCGCTAGCAGGGGCAATGCGCTCAACTTTCTATAACATTGCAGCGCTGGTGGAGGCTCCATCATTTATTAAGCGTAAGTTTAAAGACATGATTGCAGTATTAGGCATGTTACTACTGTTCTTTTTATTTACATTTGCTGGCCTCGCATTAGATAAAGTAATAGCGTTTATCGGTGTTGGCACTCAATACTTACAATATGACATTATCAGCACGGTCACTTCACTAGTAGTGACTACATTATTAATAGCGATATTTTATTTTGTATTTTTCCCCGTAAAACTTTATCTCAAACATATTTTCATAGGCGCTTTGTTTACTGCAACCCTTTGGCTACTAATGCGACCAGCGTTTGGCTTGTTTTTGTCTGTTAATGAATCTTACGGCTCTGTATTTGGCAGTATGAAAAATCTTTTCATCTCGATTACTTGGCTATATTTCAATTTCGCAGTCTTTCTACTTGGCACCGAGCTCATTGCCACTTTGCGTAAAAAAGACGTATTGCTATTAAAAGGTTTATTCAGTGACCAGCCAAATCAGCAACCTAAAACTGAATCTAGTTACATGCAAAAATTGATGCAACGCTATGGAAAAACCTTTCAGCTTGGCGAGCATGTTTTTGATCAAGGCGACTCAGCACGTAATTTATATTACATGCTTGATGGGCAAGTGCAGTTAGTACAGCATGGCAAAGTCATTCGCACCATCGAAGCTGGTGATTATTTTGGCGAATTAGCTTTGTTATCAAACATGCCCGCGTTTGCAGACGCGATTGTGACCTCGGAAACCGCAAATGTTATCCTGATTTATCCAGACAATATAGAAACGTTATTATTAGATGAACCAAAAGTAGCGATGAAATTCTTACGTCAGTTAGCAACCCGATTACAAATGCATAGTGAATAATTTTTGCATACCAATATAATGTAATGCTGATAGACATTAGATCAATATAATATTAAGCGGCAAGATATTCTGTAACGAAAAATATGGCAAAACAAACTTACTTATCTCCCCAACAACCTAGTCAGCAAGAAATGCAACCCGTGCTTCACTGCCTTAACGCTGGCAAGCTGACTGAAGCGGAAACTAGCGCAAAAAAGCTACTGACGCGTTATCCTGAAACATTCATCTTGTATCAAATATTAGCCATCGCGCAGGATGGCTTATTCAAGTTTACTGATGCAATTACTAGTTATCACAAGGCCATTGCCTTACAGCCCAATACGCCAGACCTATACTTTAATTTGGGCATCACGCTCACTAATATAGATAAACTGGATGATGCGGCTCTTAACTACCGCAAAGCAATTACATTACAACCACAGTTTTTTGAAGCGCATGGCAACTTAGGTACCGTATTGCAAAAACAGGGCAAGCTTGAAGAAGCCATCGCCAGCTACAAACGTGGCTTAAGTATTAATCCTCAAGATGCGCGAGGACACTTTAATTTGGGTACAGCCTTACGTGACAATGGCAACCTTGAGGCTGCGGTCAGCAGCTATCAACAAGCTATTTTGCTGTTTCCTAATTACACAGATGCGCATAACAACTTAGGCGAAACCTTACGAGATCAGGGGAATATGGAGGACGCGGTTAAGTGCTATCAACAGGCGTTAACACTTAACCCACAACACCCGCAAGCCAATTACAATATGGCAGAGTTTTTGTACCTAGCAAAACGTTTTGATGAAGCCATTCCATTTTTTGAAACTTCGCAATTAGATGATTGGCAAGCACGCAGTCTTTATTGTTTATACAAGGCAGAACATTTTGATGCTTTTAAAGTAAAGTTAGATACTTTAGCTGCTACAACTCAACATACTTCGCCTTTTATCGCCACGCTTGCAACGCATTACGCTATTAATTTTAAGGTAGAGAACCCGTACAACTATTGCAAAAATGGCTTTGATTATGTCTATCAGGAAAGTATCCCAGAACTTAGTTCGCCAAATAGCACACTACTTGAAGCGTTATTACACGATATTGATAATACCGAGATTGCCGAACGTAAACAGGGTATGCTGCACTTTGGTACACAATCAGCAGGGAACTTATTCAAGCGCCCTGAGGCTTCTTTCCGAGCACTATCTGAGCTCATAAAGCGAGAGTTCGTCAACTACAAAAATCGTTACTTAGGGGCAGATTGTGAACTGATAAAATCATTCCCCAGCACACTAGAATTTACAAGTTCCTGGTACGTAAAAATGCGTCAAGGCGGACATCTAGATTCACACATTCACGAAATTGGCTGGATTAGTGGCGCGGTTTATTTATCTATGCCAAAAAATAAACAACATCCCGACGAAGGTTGTTTTGAATATGGGACACACGGTGATAACTACCCAAAAAAACACAATAATTTCCCCGCAGAATTAGTTGCTCCTAATGTGGGTGATATTGTACTATTTCCATCCTCGCTATTTCACAGAACCGTGCCATTCAATTCAAACGAAGAACGTATTTGTATCGCATTTGACCTCAAGCCAACCACCCAAATGGGGCTAAGAAATAGATATTAATTTCTTATATAAATGTGTCAAAATTATTCACTTAGTTGACGAAATTTGGATTCTTACATGGAGAACAAAACCGTTCACCTAAAAATTAGAACTGCATGATTATTTAAAAAATCATAATAACACCATGATTTTAAATAATAATTTAAATTTATTCGCACTTACTTTTTCTATCGTGCCATTTTTTGTTAACTTGGCTTAAATATTGCTCCATAAATTATATATAAGTTAGAAATTAGCTTATATCAGGTAAATAATAATGACAAATATACAATTATTTGACGATTGCTCAGTATTGATTATTGATGATCAATCAACTAGCAGAACAATACTGTCACATGTAGTGAAAAGTATTAATCATCAAACTAACGTAATTGAAAAAACCAACCCTCAAGACGCCTTAGAATGGGCTACTGAGAATACGGCAGACTTAGTGCTTGTAGACTATGTAATGCCAGATATGAATGGGGTCGAGTTTGTGCGTTTACTTAAAACATTACCTGCATATAAATTTGTTCCTGTGATTATGATCACAATAAAGAAAGATGCAGCAACGCGTTACGCTGCCCTAGACGCAGGTATTACCGACTTTTTAAGTAAACCTATAGATGTGTATGAGTGTACGGCACGTAGTAAAAATTTACTCACCATGCGTGTGCAACATATGGCGCTACAAACAAAAAGTAATTTGCTAGAAGGCTTAGTAAAGACCGCAACCGTAGAAATTAGAGCGAGGGAAAAAGAAACACTAATGCGACTTGCACGCGCAGGTGAACACAAAGATTATGACACTGCAAAACACTTGCAGCGGATGTCACTTTATAGCAGAGCCCTTGCAGAAGCGATTGGTTTTAGTGAAGAAGAAGCGGAAATTATTGAACTTGCATCGCCTTTACATGATATTGGGAAAATAGGGATACCCGACAGTATTTTGCTTAAAAGAGGTGCTTTGGACGCTGAAGAGTTAAAAATAATGCGTAAACATCCGCTCATTGGATATGAAATATTACAAGATAGTCCTTCTAAATATTTACAAAAAGGCGGCGAAATTGCATTAGCACATCACGAACGCTTCGACGGTACCGGCTACCCAAATGGGCTAATAGGTAATGAAATTCCACTTTCTGCACGCATAGTCGCCCTAGCAGATGTTTTTGATGCACTAACTAGCGTACGCCCTTATAAAGAGGCATGGAGTTTAGATAAAGCCTTTGAATACATAAGTAACGAAAGCGACAAACATTTTGACCCCGAGTTAGTGGCTGTTATGTTATCTATTCGTACCGTTATTGAAGAAATTTATCAAGAACACTCGGAAGTGGCGCATTAGTGTAATGAAAGTAAGCGATATCCGTAGTGCAGCAAAATTTAGACAAACGGCGTTGCTCATTGATGACCAACCAACCGTATTAGATATCCATGCTGCAATTTTGAAGTCACTTAAAATGAACTTGAAAATCGTGAAGATGACAGACCCAATTGAGGCATTAGATTGGATGAAAAATAAGCAAGTTGACTTAATCATTACAGATTTTCGTATGCATCACATGGATGGCATGCAGTTTGTGTTGGCAATTAAAAAAGCATGTAATGCTTTATTGAACTCTATAGTTGTTGTAACTGTACTGAAAGATAAAGCAATACATCAAGAGTTACTAGCAGCTGGCGCAGCCGCGTGTTTGACTAAGCCGGCACAAACGCAAGAATTAGCTTCAGTAGCCAAAACCTTACTTGAACAAAGTAAACAAAATTACAGCCTTGGTCTAATTGATTAGCGAGAAAATATGCTGAAATCACTTAAAAATTGGTATAAAAATGCTGCTAGTCATTGCGACCCTCTAGAGCTTGAGCAGGCCACTACAAGGTTAGCTATAGGCTCTTTCTTTACCTTATACCTGCTAATCACCTTTGCAATAAGCCAAAGCATTTCACATGGTGAAACTGTTGGATTTTATTGCTTAGTAGTTTTTGAAGTTTCTGCAGCTATATTACTAGTTGCAGTAAGTAGAAGTCATCAAAAATCTCGTGTTAGAAGGCTACTCGGTGCGTGGCTAGACATTATCGGAACATCAACTTTTTTATCATTAGCAGGAGATGCTGGTGTTGTGTTAATTGGGGTTTATCTTTGGGTAATATTTGGAAACGGCTTTCGCTTTGGTAAAAAATATTTATTCCATGCACAAGCAATTAGCATCTTAGGTTTCTTAGTAGCTACCCAAGTGAATCCTTTTTGGGCATTACATAAACCTATTGTTTATGGTTTTTTCTTAATGCTAATCGCACTTCCAATTTATGTAGCTAAATTAATTGAAAGAATGCATGAAGCAAGACACAAAGCTGAAATCGAAAGCGCAAAAGCAGCTGAGGCCAGTCTAGCTAAAACAAGATTTGTTGCCAATATGAGTCATGAGATTCGCACCCCGTTAAACGGCATTATTGGTATCAGCACTTTATTTAAAACCACTCCACTCAATGCAGACCAGCAAGACTTACTCAAAACTTTAGAAAGCTCATCTAAATTACTGTTGTCTTTATTGAATAACGTATTAGATTTTACAAAAATTGAAGAGCGTAAATTTACCATTGAAAATGTGGCATTTTCTCCTAAAGAAGCCATAGAGGACACCCTTGAGATTTTTCGTTCTCAAGCAATTTCTAAAGGCATTCAATTGGGTGCTAGCATCTCTGATTCACTAAGTAATTTAAAAGGTGATGCTTTCGTATTACGCCAAGTGTTAGCCAATTTAATGGGTAACGCGGTTAAATTCACTCAAGATGGTAGCGTGTCCATTTCAGCTATCGTCCTACATGAAGACGAAGAAAAATCTACTGTACGCTTTGAAGTTGCAGATACTGGAGCAGGTATTCCTGCAGATAAGCAAAATAAAATTTTTGAGAGTTTCACACAAGCGGACTCTTCCACTACTCGCAAATTTGGCGGTAGCGGGTTAGGGCTAACTATTGCAAAACACATGGTAGAGGCAATGGGGGGCAATTTAAATTTTCAAAGTACAGAGGGAGTTGGGAGTATTTTCTGGTTTGAGCTAACCCTAGAGAAAATTATTGCAATTGAACCTAAAGTGCAAACACCAGCACTTGCATTAGCCACAACATTGGCTAATGAGCGAAAAAATCAAAATACTGATTCTCTCCATATTTTGGTATGTGAAGACGATAGCACTAATCAAAAAATACTTACACGCTTACTCTCATTACCAGGTCATAAAGTAGAGATTGCATCAAATGGTGATGAAATGCTTGACGCACTTGAACAAAGGAAATTTGATCTAGTGGTAACCGATTTAAATATGGCCAGAATGAGTGGTACTGATGCATTAAAACTTTATCGCTTTACTGAGCCTAACGATAAACATACTCGCTTCATTTTATTTACCGCTGATGCAACATTATCTGCTAGACAAGCAGCGACGGAGGCTGGGTTTGATGCATTCTTAACCAAGCCGATGGATGCGGCAACTTTATTCCAGACTATTGAAAACATTCTCAACCTCCCAGCCAATACTGCTGCGGAATGGATGAACAGAGCACTCAATAAACCAGTCAACATAGATACTGCACTTAAAATTAGTAGTGCATCACTAGATTTAAATACTTTAAGAGAACTTGAAAAAATTGGTGCAGGTGACGATTTATTCATGCATCGATTACTCAGAAATTACCTCACAGATTGCGTTAAGCTCATTGATAAAATTGAGACGACTGTTAAAAACAAACGCTATGGTGAGTTACATGATTATTGTCATGCTCTAAAAGGTAACAGCCTAAGTGTAGGCGCTATACAGCTCGCTAAAATTACAGAAATGATTGGTCATTTAAACGCTTCAATGCCCTCAACGCAGGCTACTGATTTGACCAATGAATTGAATAGTGAATTTTCCAAACTGACAGTTGCAGTTGAAGACTACCTCAGGCGACCCGAGGCAGCCTCAAATAAATAACTTTGTTCAAGCCGATTGTTTTGTATCAATATGTGAAACTTCAGTACTTACTTTTGAATTTTGAGCCCGCACTAGGCGCTCCATTACTTTTAAGTTACGTTCATCTAAGCGTAAGGCTGCTTCAACCCAAATTTCAGTTATATCATAAAGCTCTTCGATAGTTAGTGGATTAACGCGTTGTTTTGCGCGATTGATGGCTTGGAAAGAATTAAGCGAACGGTGATTTTTCTTAACCCATTGATTCAGTGCATACTCACCTTGTCCATCCTCTGCCAGCACATCTACAACACCCAATTGGTATAGTTCTTCACCTGTGTAGATTTTGCCTGAACGGACCATTTTTTCTGCATAAGGCATACCGATTTTACGAGATAAAAAGCTTAATGCGCCCATACCAGGAAACAGATTAAATAGGACTTCTGGCAAACCCATTATCGCACTTTTTTCAGCCACCATGATATGTGCTGCAAGTGCCGCCTCAAATCCACCTCCCATTGCTTGACCTTGAACTAGCGAAATAGTGGTAACAGGAGCCTGCATATTATAAAAAGTCCACACGTTATTTACGCACAACTTTGCATAACTTAATAACTTTTCGCGCGCTTTAGCTCGAATCAGCTCCCCAAACACCGATAAATCACCGCCGAGATTAAAAATTCCAGGTACGTCTGATGCCAGCACTAAATAATTGGCTTGATTAATTTTACCGTTTATCACTACTTGGCCTTGCATTTTTTCTAAACTAGATTGGCTTTGATGCAGCTCCAACATACATATTTTATTGAAGCACGGTCTAGGTTCAGGGTTCATGTAATATGACATAACTCCGAATTCTTCTTCAAAATCTGTCCTCATTTGCGTTAATGCGACACTATTTGTTTGCTGAAAATCTACGACAGTGTTCATTTCAATTCTCCTAGTTTATTCAATAGATCAATGTAAGACTAAAGTTGTTGTACAGTACTTTAATCTCAACACAAATCCATCTCAAGGTGAATCTCATGATAATCCAAACAAATATAAGTAGATATAGATGTTCAATTAGATAGTTTTTCTATATTTAATTTAATTGCATGCTTAAAAACTACAAAATGCCATCAAATTTAAATTTTAAATTCATCAAATGTTAGTCTTTGACTAATGTATTTACTTTCCCTTCAAAATTTAACCATTGCTGATTCTCGTAATCGTATAACTTGCAATGCCGCTTTACGCGTGCCAGCCAGGCAAATGTGAATTTTTCAGATACAGCCTTTTCACCGATTAGTAAATTCAGTTTTTCCTGTGCTTTTGAAAGCTTATAGCATGGAATGCCTATATGCGCATGGTGTGCCGCATGATCATAAACATGGTGCGTCAGTGCCGATAAAATTTTAGGAAATTTTAAATGTACTGAAATATAGTCCTGTCGCCCTTCTGCATTTCTGTTGGGCTTATTTTTAAACCAAATTATCTTAGGGTGTGTGTGCTGTACATAGACTGTAAATGCAAACAATGACTGAAATACATAAAATGGAATAATAAATCCACATATCACAGCGGTTATTGCTGTCGTTTTTGAGTACATGGGAGCACTAACTAGTATCGCCATAAAGCCAATAAAATACAGCGTTAAATATATTGTGTGGGGCCAAGCTGAACGCTGTACATGCTTAGGCATGCGATCACGCGGGAAATACTTAGCTTGCCACCATCGCTCAAAAATATAATAAATACCAAAAGACCACAATGAAGTTGATCGATAAAAACGATATTTAAATTTTCCCCAAGCAGTTAGATTTTTATATTCAGATAATGAAAGAGGCGTATATGAATCGGGATGTAACTCATTGGTATTATGATGATGCAGATTATGATGGTCATAAATCCACAGTCGATAATTAAAAAGGCCCGGTGTAAATGCAACGATTGCTATTAATTTATTAAGCAAACGTGATTTAGTAAGTACATTATGCGCAGCATCGTGCCCTATTGTTGCTAAGTTTGCCATTTTGACCCCTGCAAAAATACCTGCAATGATTTTTATTGCCAACCAAGGCGCAAATAACATCGCAACTAAAGCACCAAGATAGCTTGCAATATCAATCAAGAAAATCAATAAACCAACACTTGTGATTGGCGTTGCATACTCTGACAACACAACACGTACTTCTTTCGCTGAGGGTGATGCAATCAATTTACTAACCTCTTAAATCTTTTGATAAATTCATATAACAGCAACTTAATTTAAAAAGAATAGGTATATTGTGCACTGAGAATATTGGCATAATTATCGTAATCGCCTTTTAGATTATCCCTTAAAGCTGGTATCGTACTTTCAGTCGCTTTATTTAAAGTGCTACCTTCAAAAAATATGTGGGTATAAGCAATATCCAAACTACTATTTGGTGTTAGTTTGTAGCCTCCGCCTAAAGATAGCCAAATTCGGTCACTATCTGGAATTCGTGGCGTTCTGTATTCGTCTGGCACTGGGCTTTCATCATAAGCAATGCCAGCACGCAATTTAATACGATCGTTGTATTTATAATTTGTACCTACTGCAACCCTGATTGCATTCTCCCAGTTTTGAGGAATGCTAGCGACTTGAGCCCCTGAACTTCTTAATACCGTTAAGTCTCTGAAAGAACTCCATCTTGTCCAGACAATATCCCCTGACACACCCCATTGATCATCTATTTGATGGTACAAAGCCAATGACAAATTATCAGGCGTTACAAGTTTGGCGGTTACATTGCCTTTTGAGAACGCTGGATTAGCAGCTAATGCTGCTGGTACGTTACTAAAAGAAACTTTGCCTTCTAATTTTTCATGAACTTTAGATCTATAAGACAAACCTAACCGTGTTGCACCTGTTATCTGAAATATTACTCCAGTATTCCACCCAAAACCCCAATCATCTCCTTTAATTGTAGCTATACCATCACGCCTTTGAAATAATGCCGGGGCGCCTAACAACGTTCCAAAATCTACCGCATTGGTCAACTCTGCTTCAGCACGCATTGCCGAAACACCAAAACCTAAAGAAACCTGTTCATTCACTTTAAATGCAATGGAAGGGTTAATATTAATGGTTTTAAGGTCTGACTTTATACCCTGATAACGTCCTACCCAGTCTTTGTCATACTCTGTCTTTAGACCAAATAGCGGGCTGATTGCTATGCCCAATTTGACGTCTGGCGTAATTGCTTTTGCATAATAAATATTGGGTATAAATGCCCAGCTTCCACCATCTCCGCCATCTCCACCTGGTGTTGCAAGCCCCCCTGTAGCTGCAGAGCGCGTTGAACCATCATTGTCAAAATTAGCAGAAGGTCTGGCTGCATGCACACCTATTACCAGCTGTTCATCAGGCAGATAAGTCATCCCAGCAGCATTAAAATAAATTGTGCTTGCGTCTTCTGCAGCTGCAGCACCTCCTGCAAAAGCATTACCCATCGTTGCACTTTGCTCTATGAGACCGAATCCAGCAGCACTTGCTGTTTGCATTGCGTTGAATATCATTACAGCGAATAACGACTTGAAATAAATATTTTTATTCATCACCTATCCTAAATTTATGCACAAAGATTATTGTTAAACACTTGTATTGTTTATAGATTTAAAGCTAAATCATATTCGCATCACCACTATTATCACTTGCAATACTTAATTAAAATTTAATCTTTGTGAGATAGTATCGTAAAAAAAGCCCACCTAGGTGAGCTTTTTTTTGTTTTTGGTGGCCCCTCTGTGAGTCGAACACAGTACCAACGGATTATGAGTCCGCTGCTCTAACCAAGCATGAGCTAAGGGGCCGTAACCTTTGAGGACTTTATTTTAAAACCGAGATTTTAAACTAAGATACTAAATTAAGTCAGATTAATCTTGCCCAGTCTCTAAAAAACTACGCAATCTCTCTGAACGCGTTGGGTGACGCAGTTTACGTAAAGCTTTAGCTTCAATTTGACGAATCCGCTCACGCGTTACATCAAACTGTTTACCTACTTCTTCTAGCGTATGGTCGGTATTCATTTCAATACCAAAACGCATACGCAAGACTTTTGCTTCACGAGGTGTTAGTGATTCTAATACCTCACTTGTTGCATCACGCAAACTGGCATAAATAGCTGCATCTACTGGTGCTAAAGTTTGACCATCTTCAATAAAGTCACCCAAATGTGAATCTTCATCGTCACCAATTGGCGTTTCCATTGAAATTGGTTCTTTACTGATTTTCAAGATTTTACGAATCTTGTCTTCAGGCATTTCCATTTTCTCCGCCAATAATGCTGGGTCTGGCTCTACACCTGTTTCCTGTAAAATCTGACGGCTGATACGATTCATTTTGTTAATCGTTTCAATCATGTGTACAGGAATACGGATCGTACGGGCTTGGTCAGCGATAGAACGCGTAATTGCCTGGCGAATCCACCATGTTGCGTATGTTGAGAATTTGAAACCACGACGGTATTCAAATTTATCTACCGCTTTCATCAAACCGATATTACCTTCTTGAATCAAGTCTAAGAATTGCAAACCACGATTGGTGTATTTTTTAGCAATAGAAATCACCAAACGCAGGTTGGCTTCAATCATTTCACGCTTAGCGCGACGTGCACGTGCCTCACCCGTAGACATCTGCTTATTAATTTCTTTAAGCTCTTTGATTGGTATACCCACTTTCGCTTCTAAGTCAATCAAACGCTGTTGTTGATCTAAAACTGAGTGGTTATAACGCGCTAATTTCTCTACATAAGGCTTATCTGCTTTTAGTTCTTCGGCAAACCAGTCCAAATTGCTTTCATTGCCCGGGAATGATTTAATAAAGTGCAAACGCGGCATGCCTGATTTTTCTACACAGAAATCCAGCACTTTGCGCTCATGACCACGCACGGTTTCAACTAGATCACGCACTTGGTCACATAGACCTTCTACTTGTTTTGCTGAGAATCTAAATGCGGTAAGTTCCACTAAAATTTCAGATAATAGCGCTTGATACTCAGGATCTTGCGAGCCTTTAGCCGCTAAAATCGGTGTCATTTTCTGGTGAGCGATACGTACTACAGCGAAGCGTTTAAGCACTTCTTCTTTTAGTTTGGCTAATGCTTCTGCTGAAATAGCTGCTGCTTTGGCGCCATCTTCATCATCGTCTTCGTCCTCTTCAGCCTCTGGCTCATCTTCCTCAGCTGCTTCCACCGTCATGGCATCATCTAAACCAATGTCTGAGTCAATTAAGCCATCAACTAAATCATCAACACTCAGTTCATCATTTTCAACTTTATCAACCATTGCCAATAAAGCTGCCACAGTTGTCGGACAGGCGGCAATCGCTTGCACCATGTGTTTCAAGCCATCTTCAATACGGCGTGCAATTTCAATCTCGCTTTCACGAGTGAGCAAATCCACTGTACCCATTTCACGCATATACATACGCACAGGGTCTGTAGTACGGCCAAATTCAGAGTCAACCGTTGCTAAAGCTTGCTCTGCTTCTTCAACCGCATCTTCATCTGTTACAGCGGCTGGCGCGTCAGACATCAACAACACTTCAGCATCAGGCGCTTCTTCGTACACCTGAATACCCATGTCATTAATCATGCCGATGATGCCATCAATTTGCTCAGAGTTTTGTACATCATCTGGCAAGTGATCATTAATTTCAGCGTAGGTTAAATAGCCGCGCTCTTTACCCAGTACAATCAGTGTTTTTAGACGCGTGCGACGCTCTTCAGCATTAGCTTCCTGCAGTTCAGGACTCACGAACTCCATGTTCTTTTTTTCTGCTAATTGGTCGCTTTTCTTTGGTCTTGCCATGGCTTACCTCTAAATTATGCAATTACCTCACGCATATCAAGCATGCTAAAGGTGATTTGATTTTTTACAACCCTCAATTATAACAGAATTAAACCCTATTTTGACTGGGCTTATTACCTAAACTTTTCAGTAACGCACGTTCATTTTCTGTCAAAGCGCTTAAAGGTTTTTCGCTAATTTGCGCTAATAATATATTCTCATTTTTTTGCGCGTAGGCATCCTGCAATTGCTGTCTCGCGCCCGCAAGTTCAAGTGCAAAATCTAAGGTTTCATCCAGCACATTTAACTCACGCTCCAACTCACGCAGCATCTTTGCATCCACCTTGCTTTCAAGCTCGCGCATAATTACTACTGGTTTAGAATGAGGATGAAGCAGGCAAATTTCAATAGCGTGCCGTAATAATCGTTCTTCATCCGAATTACCGACCAGCCACAATAAATCCTCTGTATTTGCCAAACTTGGCTGCATTAACAACATCAAACAAAAGCGTTTTTGTAAAGAATTTGTAGTGCGCGTAAGCTTAGGCCTTGCCTGTACTGACGCCTTATTGAGATTAGGCAGCTTGAGCAAACTATGCATTTCTTCTAACGATAATTGTGCTAATTCAGCCACTTTTTTGCGTAAATACATTGCACTTCGCGGTGCATTGATTTGCTGCATAATCGGCTCAGCCTCATTCAAAAAACGTACGCGATCTTCTTGGCTTTGCAGCGGATTGTTTTCACTTAAATGCTTCAGAATATATTGTGAGAGCGGCATTGCAGCTTTTACCTCTGCCTCAAATTTTTCTTTACCAAATTCACGCACATAAGAATCTGGGTCATGTTCTTTAGGCAAGAATAAAAAAGAAAGTTTCAAGCCGTCCGTTAATGCGGGCAAAGCATTCATTGCTGCCCTCCAGGCTGCAGTCAAACCAGCTTTATCACCATCAAAACAAAATACAATTTCATCCGCCTGGCGCATTAACTTGGTGATATGAAATGGCGTAGTGGCAGTACCCAAGGCTGCCACTGCGTATTCGATACCATATTGCGCTAACGCCACCACATCCATATAACCTTCGACCACTAATGCTCGGCCTGCATCACGTATGGCTCGGCGCGCTAAAAACAAGCCATATAACTCATGGCCTTTTTGAAATAGCGGTGTTTCAGGTGAATTGTAATATTTCGGCGTGTCTTCAGGGTTAATCACACGCCCACCAAAGCCAATCACCTGACCTTTTTGATCATGAATAGGGAACATAATGCGATCACGAAACCTGTCATAGCGACGGCCTTGCTCATTTTCAACCACTAAACCTGCAATGTTTAAAGCCTCGTTTTCATAGTGTGGAAATACATTTTGCAAGTTTTGCCATCCCGCCGGCGCATAGCCGACCTGAAATTTGGCAGCGACTTGCCCACTTAAACCGCGGCTTTTTAAATAATCAATTGCACGTTGTGACTTCTTTAATTCAGCTTTGTAATATTGTGCCGCCTGCTGTAAAGATTCCTGCAAACCCACGACCACTTTGGTAGCCGGCTTATCTGCATCTCGCGTCTCTTGCGGGACGATCATACCGACCATACGGGCAAGTTCAGTTATGGCTTCAATAAAACTTAAGCCTTGATACTCCATTAAAAAACCAATGGCAGTGCCATGCGCTCCGCAACCAAAGCAATGGTAAAACTGCTTGGTTGGACTTACGGTAAAGCTCGGGGATTTTTCATTATGGAACGGGCAACAAGCAGAGTAATTAGCGCCGGCTTTTTTGAGCGGTACACTTTTATCCACTACATCAACCACATCAACGCGATTGAGTAACTCTTGAATGAAGCTTTCTGGAATCAAAATTTATTTACTCAAACCTAATTTGTCAGTTTAATGGCCAATTTTTAAACTTAAAGCATAATATTTACAAATCATGAGGAATGATTTTAGCCTAATTTACAAAACAAAAAAGGAGCTATTCGCTCCTTTAATATTTACTGCATATTTTTTACTTAACTACTTAACCAACCAAGCTTAACCCAACCGAGCTTTAATCAACCCTGATATTTTTCCCATATCAGCACGACCAACCACTAATGGCTTGATTGCAGCCATGACTTTACTCATGTCTTTAATACCAGCAGCACCTGTTTCAGTAACCACGTTTTCTAAAATAGCGTTGATCTCATCATCTGAAAATTGTTGTGGCAAATAAGTTTGCAGCACACTTACTTCAAATTTTTCAACATCGGCTAAATCTTGACGGTTTGCAGATTCATACGCCGCGATAGAGTCACGACGTTGCTTAAGCATTTTTTCAATCGCTGCAATGACATCACTGTCGCTTAACTCAATTCGCTCATCTACTTCGCGCTGCTTGATAGCCGCTTGCAATAATCGAATCGCGCCTAAACGCACGCTATCTTTAGCGCGCATTGCGGTTTTCATGTCTTCAGATATTTGTTGTTTTAAGGTCATGAAATTGAATCAGTCTAAAATTAAAAGGTTTAAGCCAGACCAGGCGCGTGATTAAAAAATTTGAGGCGGTATATGTTTGATATACAACGATAATTTTTTAGTCGCGCAACGACGTATGGCGACAAACTTTTAGTTTTAGTAAAGTTTAGCTGGCAATGTTTGGTTACGTAAGCGGCGGAATTGGCGCTTTACAGCAGCAGCAGCTTTACGTTTACGTTCCCAAGTTGGTTTTTCGTAAAACTCGCGCGCGCGAAGATCATTTAACAAACCAGTTTTTTCAATTAAGCGTTTAAAACGGCGAAGAGCAACGTCAAACGGCTCATTTTCTTTTACACGTACACTAGACATTCGTTCTCTCTTATCGACAACAATATTTATATTAAGTTATGCTCAAGCTCCCAACACATCTTAGCTTATTAGCTACAAGGTTTAGAAACTGAGAAAAGCCTAGTATTTTAATCGCATAATTGTTTTTATTCAATTACTTTATGCATTTGTACCCCAAATGCGCAATAATTCAGTTTTTCTATCAATAAGTACGAATAATAGGCAAACTGAATAATGTTAATTCTAGGCGTTGAATCATCCTGCGACGAAACAGGGCTTGCATTATACGATACCGAACAGGGTTTGCTGGCACATGCCTTGCATTCTCAAGTGGATATGCATGCAGAATATGGTGGCGTAGTGCCGGAGCTTGCGTCGCGCGACCACATTAGACGCGTGTTGCCGTTGACCCAATTAGTGCTCAAAGACGCAAAAAAAACGCTGCAAGATATTGATGCGATTGCTTACACACAAGGCCCAGGCTTGTCAGGCGCGCTGTTAGTGGGCACCAGCTTCGCTGAGTCACTTGCGTTTAGCTTACAAATTCCAACAATCAATGTGCATCATCTTGAAGGTCACTTGTTGGCACCTCTGCTAGAGGATAATCCACCCGCTTTTCCATTCGTCGCTTTGCT
>JANOHT010000260.1:0-26663 GCA_031406605.1 Methylotenera sp.
CCGCATCCATCATCACCATCACGTTCATCACCGTGCATTGGTCATTCTGGCCTTGAAGAATCACGTTCATAGTGCCTGTTTTTTTGCCCAATAAGTAAAGCTCTCTAGGGCTGAGCAGGACAACATCAACATCGGCAACACCATTAGAGGCAGATGTTTGACTTGGAGACTGTCGCGCACCATTCTGAACGCCTTCTTTAATTTCTTCTGGCTTGCCAGCATAACCTGAAGACAGTCCACCGATAAATATCCGCTTCGCACTCACCGTGAGCGGGATAATCTCGATTTGACCCAGTGTAATAACAGAGCTCTTGCCTACCTGAACGGATTGGCAAGGTGGTACCGACTGTTTAGTTATCGATGGCTTGGTCGTCGCGGGGGCGCCAGTCGCTGGCAAGGCGATGCTCCACAGCGCGCACATCATCCCGCACATCAACCAGGGTAGCGCACGATGCATAAGCACCCATCTGCTATCCATAAGCTTAATATGATTATTAGGTTTGTTCAATTTAGCTCTCCCTTCGATAACGTGACTGGCTAACAGTATTTTTATCTCTGTACCTTCAGCTTGCCTAGAAACATTCCACATGGCGTGCTCCTTCCTTGATGACTTCCACGCATTCGCGGTCAGGTCTTGATGATACTACCTTGGCGACACGCGGTTTATTGCTGACGACACGTGGTTTGGGCGTTACTGTTTTAACTATTGGTGCAGCCACCTCAGCAGGTTTAGCTAACTCTGTTTCATTGACACGTTTAAGCAATTGCTGTTTGTTAGCACCATCTGTAAGTACCGCTGCAGTATCAATCTGGTTCCTAAGCACTAGCGACAGTGTGCCAACGCTACGAGCCAAATCCAGATTTTCCGCCTGCTCCGGCGTCACCTCTAAGGTCACGGCACTTACCACCTTAGGCTTAGTGTCATCGCGGCCAGATTCCTGAGCGACTGCCAACACTAAAATATTCTCGAGCACGATCTTGGAGATAGCCATATTCCGGCCATCGGGCTTGGTTCTGTCATCCTCGGTATTGACCAAGATATCGACGTAATTACCTGGCAGAGCAAAGCCAGCCACTCCCACCACGTCGTTGACTCTCACCGTAATAGCGCGCTTACCTTCTTTGATTACCGCTGAAAGTCCGCCCTTGGTACCAACAGGTGCCAGCTTGGACTCAAGTATGGGCTCACCCTTAAACACGCTAACTTTGACCACGCGAGGCTCTTGCGACTGTGGATCTTTAAGTAGTGTGCTTTGCTCCTGAATGGCCCCTGCGGGAACGCTACCCCTCGGCCACTCGACCAAGGTAAGCATTTCTGGTGTGAGGCGCGTACCCAAATCAACATCCTTGGCAGCCACTACGACCTTACTAGTTGCAAGCGAAGTCTGCTGCGCTATCCATCGTGATGCCATAATGACAGCGAACAACCCTATGACCAGTGATACTACGATCATCACTAAAGCTCTTGTGTTTTTCATTTGGCACCCCTCTTTTCTTGTCTTACATTAATCGTATGTAACGTTAATCATGTGCAAAGTGGTTGTTCCACGCCCAATCCAAAAATACTTCAGATAATTCTGGTGTCGCCCCCTCATAGCGGGCGACATCTCTGGCCTGACCCAGTATGTCACGAGGGATACAGGCCATTAAAGGCCTGTTCTCCTTGTAGTGATGCTCGTTCAACAGGTAGTTGAACCCTTCATTTGTAAACGGTATCTGTAATTCATAGCAGACCTGTCTGGCAACGAGTCGATATGCATCCTCATCAAGTGGTCCAACATAAATTTTGTAACCAAGGCGGCGCAGAAAAGCTTCGTCTGCCAGTTCGCTGGGTGGCATATTGGTAGAAAACACCACGATTACATCAAAAGGAATCATGAATTTCTTGCCAGTGTGTAGCGCCAGATAATCCAGATGCCGGTCGAGCGGGACAATCCAGCGGTTCATAATGTCGATGGCAGGAGTAATCTGCCGACCCAAATCATCAATAAGCAGTAAGCCGTTGTTAGCCTTGACTTGTGGTGGCGCTTGGTAGAAACGGGCACTTTCATTAAAGTCCAGATCCAGCATAGACAACGTGAGTTCACCACCAGTCTTGATTACTGGGCGATGGCACATCACCCAGCGCTGGTCGCCTGCCTGCCTGCGATCAAGATGCAAATCTCCACCCTCCTCTGGGAGAAGAGGTGTGTGCGCATGTAAGTCAAACACCTGAATGACTTCGTTGTCCACCACGATGGCATGGGGAATGGCCACATTCCCAGTAAGCAGACCAGCCAAATGTTCTGCGAGGAAGGTCTTGCCGCTCCCTGCTGGGCCGTAGACAAAAATCGCCCGACCTGAATTCATAGCAGCGCCAAATTGCCGAAGAATACTTTCCTTCACCACCAGACCACTGAACACTTTGCTTAATCTCTCACGTGTCACCACCATGTCAGCAACGGACTGTCTGTGCACCTGATTAATATATGTCTGCAGACTCACTGGTGCAGCGCCTACATACTGGCTCTTTTGTAGAAAATCCTCAGCACGCAAGCGGCCCAACTCTGTCAGGTTATAGGAAGTGGATGTTTCAGTTTCGCTGCTGCGGGATACTTCGCACAAACGCTCGGTACGCATGAACGCAAGTAAAGGCTCTAGAACACCGACAGAAAGTTTGGAATATTGCGCAATATCGAACAGCCTTAACTGGCCGCGCATGAAAAGAATTTTGGTGAGTAACTCTACTAAGAATAGAAAATTAAGACCCGTTTCTTCAACAGTACTAGGTAAACGTGGCAACTGTTGTGCTGAGCGCCGTTCTGTTTCAACAACGTTCTTTTGTTCTGATTGTGTGGCAACTATCATTTTTCTTGCCCCCAATTATTCTTGACGACTTGTTATTGACGGTACCTTTTTCTTGTTTCTTGTGTCTTGTTTCTTTAAATAATTATTAACTGCAAACCTGTAATTTCAGCCATCTGCTGAAGCCCAACTCTCTGAACCCTTTATCCTGATACTTTCTATAGTTTAGGTTACCACCATCCTACAGCATTTATCCACATTAGACGACGCCACACCATGTAGCCCACCGTACCGATTGCGATTGCCACCGCGTAGGGCAACTTACCCACCGACTGGGATAGATTTTCCATTGTCGGCACTTGTCCAGTACTCATTTTCACTACACCATCCAGCAACATAAACTTCACATTTCCCAGCAAGCGCATTATTGCACCTGCTCGTAAAGCAATCACCAAAGCCATTACACCACCAATAAGAAACGTTCCCAGTAATGCGCCTAATACTTGGCCTGGCCCGATAAAGGCGCCCACCATTCCCATCAACTTAACATCACCAGCGCCCATGGCGCGCAACCAATAGAATGGTAGCAATAATGCCATCCCCATCCCTAGGCCCGTCAGGGCAGCAAGCCATCCCAAGCCACCTGGCGCTGGGCTGTTAAACCCCTGTCCCTGTGGCATCAATCCGTTAAACATAAATCCGAGAACCACACCGACAAGAACAACTCGATTCGAAATTCGATGCTGTTTAATGTCCTGCCACGCCACCATACCAAGCAGTATCACCAAGGTTAACAAGACAACAAGATCAATGGCATTCGGGTTCATTGAATTCAGTCCTATTCTACTAATACTCACTTCAAATGTAGCTCACTTAGTCACATGAGAGTATACAAACTCTATTCACTTACCCTAAACTTGATGCTACTAGGGCTTACTACCCCCTGAAGTCAGATGATTTATGACCTAAGGGGGAGCATCAAATTTATGGCATCAAGCCCACTCTACTAGCAATCAGGCTAGCTCTATGGACAAACTGTTTGACAAGTTCCACTAGTTGAGCTGACTAAACAACTTGCAACCCTGTTAAACAAGCAAGTTAATCGAGTGCCGACCAACGCAGCTGCGACAATAATGGTCACAGCAATTAAGGCTGCAATCAAGCCATACTCAATTGCGGTCACGCCTTGCTCGTCGTTTATGAAACGTTTTACGCCTATAATTAGGTTTTTCATGATAATTTCCTTTAAAGTAGTCACCTTTATGGTATTGATCAATTGCCTAGTTCTTAAAACATCAAGCCCATACTCCTAGTAACCTAGCATCCACTATGGACAAACTGTTTGACAAGTTCCACTAGTTGAGCTGATTAAGCAACTTGCAACCCTGTTAAACAAGCAAGTTAGCCGAGTACCGACCAAGGCAGCTGCGACAATGATGACCACAGCAATCAAGGCTGCAATCAAACCGTACTCAATAGCGGTCACACCCTCCTCATCGCTCATAAAACGTTTTACTGCCAAAATAAATTTGCTCATAATAAGTTCTCCTTCAGCGTATAAAAAGTAAGTAATGGAACTCTTGGGTGTAACACTTAATCGGAATTTAAATTTTTATAAAGCAAGCCAGCCTGAATAAAAATCCAGAAATCTCTTGTAATCAATGTGTTACTACCTTGCGAATTAATCTACGCTTGCTATTTTTTTATACAATAGCCCGAATGGGTCAGACATAAAACTTAATTGGAAGGGGTGTTATGCGGATTAAAGATTTTTTTGACTGCTCTTTGGCAAAAGAAAAACTGCCTAAAAATTAGCTATAGGCATTAGTAAGATCAAAGCAATTGAGTTAATTGCACGTAGCTGGTGTTGCGATACAGTCGGCTAAATAGCTAAAACGGCCGTGATGCCTGCTTAGTTAGAAAGAAATTGAACGACGAACGAAAAGAATACGTTAATCAAAATTCTCCCAAAATGACTAGACAAATACTGGAGTATCAAAAAAGCCTCACCATCTGTCGCAAAAAAATTTACATCATGTTTAGTTATCAGTGGTGTACCTTTTACGCACAATAGTACGTTCGGGCAGGCAATTAATAATATTTAATTAAAATTAGACTTTTACTACTTTCTTTCTATTGAGTGGAAATGAGCTTTCTTTTTGAGCATCAATTCTGTTGATGAAAAACACTTGAGCCAACCTAGAGTTTTTTAATGAGTTACCAAAAAATTTATTGGCCGCATGAAAAGTGTCGCCTTCATACAATATTAGTGTGTTATATACATTGTTTACTCGCACAACCTCATCAAACATGCTGTGATAGTCAGTAGACATGACTTTTTTCCCAGATTTAAATAGCGTGTCATTTTGCTCTAAAGCGCGTGAATATTTTTCTTGATTAAACTTTTCATTTTTCTTGAATAAAGAAGTACCTGAGTTTAATGGCGCATTAGGGGTTAAAAAAAGCACTGCGGCAAATATTGTATTCGTATCAGTATGAAGTACGCCTTTACCAAACTCCTCTGTAACACTCTGAAAGCTGGTAGATATAGCCCATCTCATATAATCATGTTCAGTGTTATGAAATATTGAAACCAGTTTCTTGCAGATTTTTTCGTGCAATTCCACATCTAAATCAAATACATCTAGCGTTCTAGAGCCTGGATATACATAGCTGATATCAGGCCTTTCGTGACAAAATTTATATTTCTGAGCTAGCGCAAATTTTCTAATAGCATCTGGGTTTTCATAAAAATTATCTACTACAGTGACTGGATATAATTTCATGTTTTGAACTCATTAAGGTTAGATACAAGAAGTTTTTCTACGAAACATCACAAAAACGTATGAAAGACTGCCAAAGTTCTTAGTAAAAAGAGGCATTAGCTTTTCTCAATTGTGGTGCCCCCGACACGAATCGAACGTGTGACCCTCCCCTTAGGAGGGGGATGCTCTATCCACTGAGCTACGAGGGCATTTTGAACAGTGCCGTATTTTCTCATAATTCAAACCACTATGTATTAGTGTTAACATAAACTTATTGCTATTTCTACACACAAACAGATGTATACAATTATAAAAATTACACAGGCTTAATCTTATGACGCTTAAACTACTATTTTATGTCGCGGTTTTATTGTTAGCTTTTGTTGGATATCGTAGCTACGCGTCAAGTAGCCACCACCTACAAATTGGTGACGATGCACCCAGTTTTACGCTGAATGATGCACAAGGCCAAACGCATTATTTATCCGATTATGCAGGTAAATATCTAGTGCTGTATTTTTATCCAAAAGATGACACGCCAGGTTGCACCAAAGAGGCTTGTCATTTTAGAGATGATATGGCGCAATTAGAAAATTTAGGCGCTAAGGTCGTAGGTGTTAGCGTAGACAGCAGCAGCTCACATGCAGACTTTGCTAAAAAGTATCACCTTCCTTTTCCGTTACTGGCAGATACGAGCGGCAATGTGGCAGACAGTTATCATGCTTTAACCAATTTTTATGTAGTAAAAATTGCTAAGCGCTACACTTTTTTAATTAACCCCGCTGGCAAAATTGCTAAGATATATACAAGTGTAGATACCTCTAATCATTCACAACAAATCATTGACGACTTAAAAATTATTCAATCCATATAAGTTAATCACTTTAAAGATGACAAATGACAACCTACATCTGATTGAAATTACGATTGTCCTAGTATTACTAGTAAGCTTAGTTGTGGGGGGCATCAGGCATGCGGCAAAATTAAAAGCCAGTGAACAACTGTGGAAATTTGCGTTAGAGGGTGCGGGCGACGGTGTTTGGGATTGGGATATTAACAACGACATGGCGCATCTATCAGGTCGCTATAAAGAAATGTTCGGCTTTAGTGACGATGACATCAAAACCAGCTCACTCGCTTGGAATAACCGCATTCATCCAGACGATGTAGTTTCAATGAACGAAGCGGTGAATGACTATTTAACTGGAAAATCCAAAAAATACATTCATGAGCATAGAATCATCTGCAAGGATAAAAGTATCAAATGGGTATTATCGCGTGGCATGATAGTAAAGCGCGATAGCCATGGGAAACCTGTACGTATGGTGGGCACGCATGCAGACATTACTGCAAGAAAATTACTAGAAAGCAAACTAGAAAACCTGGCGCACTTCGATACTCTTTCTAATTTACCAAACCGCACATTACTTAACGATAGACTTAAGCTGGCTTTGGCTTATGCTAAACGCGAAAAGAAAATGCTCGCCGTGATGTTTATAGATTTAGACCAGTTCAAAGAAATCAATGACTTATATGGCCATGAAGCTGGTGACAAAGTACTTAAACAAGTATCACAACGCTTAGTAGCATGTGTCCGCGAATCCGACACCGTAGCGAGAATGGGTGGTGACGAATTTGTGATTCTGCTACCAATCATAGAAGACGAAAGTGATGCCCTTTTAGTTGCCAATAAAATTATTGAGGCAGTAGTTCAACCGATTACCATTACAAATTCAGAGTCTGCCAACAATACACAAACCAATGTATATGTATCTGCCAGCATTGGCGTAACTATTTATCCGCAGCACGGTAAAGATGAAAAACTACTAGTGATCAACGCCGATATGGCAATGTACCAGGCAAAGAAAAACGGTAAAAACCAAGCTAAAGTATTTGATACGGCAATGCTTAAGTAATAAACATTATTTAGTACTATTTAAAACTAAAAGTATAGAGTGCATCAACCGCACTTTCTGTACCAGTTTCGGCTTGTATCGCCCATCGCGGAGTAATATTAAAAGTAAGTCTAGCAACATCTAATAAACCACTGATGCTCTTTTCGTAACTCAAATACAGCTGGGAAGATAATCGTTTACCAAAGGTGAGTGATGCAGTTTCAGCACCTGCCCCTGAAAAACTAAACTCATCTAGCCCCGCCGCCCGTGCAAGCTTTGTTTGTAGGGGCATGGAATCATTTTGAGACAACACTACGCCTGCGGCCAATGAAAGCATCGCAAAATCATTTTTACCAGCCTGATCTGTGCCGTGTCCAAGCATTAACCAAGAAAGCTTTTCTGTATCTGGCACATTCGGCTCAGATACCAGCTTAATAACAGGATCAAGGCCATTACCTGTGATTTCCACGCCCGCATTGACTGTTTGATAGCTAGTTGAAGAACTGGTTTGACTGAAATTACTACCTGTAACCTCGCCAGTATTATTCGCCGTTTCTGAATTAGACTTTATTAGGCTAGCGCTGTCGGAGACTGCATTGCGCATCGCACGTATATTCAAACCAGGGTTATCAATTGGCCCGCTGAAGCTGATAATGCCACGCGTAATATTGAGTATTTGCCCATAGGCCATATAAGTGCCTTTTTTAACCCTGATACTGCCTTCAGCATGCGGGTGATATTGCGTTAAGCCTAATAAAGTAACGGCACCAGACAATTGCGCATCTAAACCACGGCCATGCAAGATAAAATCATCGCCTAAATCAATTCGCAAACCGTTTAGCAAGATTTTTAATGCAGATTCAGCTATTAACTCCGTCCTCCCGAGCACGATTACGTCATCTTCAAGTTTTGGAACATCATCATCTGCAAGTTCAAGTAACCCTTTTACCACCTTAAAATCACCTGAGATAGAAAACAAGTCTTTTGCAAGCGTGGTTTTGCCATTGCCGTTCAATATTAATAGTCGATCTGCGCCGGAGATTGCGGTAAATTTATCCGCTACCCAGTTCAACTCTATTTTAGGTTGCTTGTTTTCCATTAGCAGTGTGCCACTTGTTCGTAAATAGCCCTCACCGCCTTTCCAAGCAGCCTGCGTAATGTGTAACTCATCATTTTCAAACACAGCATCCAGCGTGCCATCTGTTAGCGAAACACCCTGTGACGGCAGTATTAATTGCAGGTTTTTACCCACTACACTGCCACGCAGATTTGGTTTTTGAACTGTACCGTTCGCCTGTAAAGACATGGTTAATGCGCCATCTAAATTGGCCTCTGCCAGTGAATCTGATAATGGTAGCCAGGCAAGCGTATTTAATTGTGCACTACTTGATATGGTGAGCGGCGCACTAGCCATGAGTGAAAAGCCAGATGCAACTTTGCTAAGTGTTGTGGTGACATGGGCATCAAAGTTACCAAGCTGCTGTCCTTTAAGTAGCACGACCAAATCTACTTTATTATTGCGCATTACCAACTCGGCTTTCGCTTCTTGCAAGCCCATCGGTTTTGCTACATCACTAGCATTAGTCAACGTTAAGTCACCTGAATCTAATTTTAAAACCATACTGCCATTCACGGATTCAACTGCATTAACATCCCATTTACCTGAAAAAACTGGGTTGCCCTGCAACCTCGGCGGCAGGTTCAACAAACTAGGCGGTATGTCATCAAGCGCTATATTACTCAAAGACCCTTTACTGATAAAACCTTTGCTTCCAACGTTTAACACATCAATCACCGCTCGACCTTTTGCTAGCTGTAAAACGGCTTTCTCCAAACCGATATCTTTTGTAGTCAAGTTCAGCTTTGCTGGTGCTTGTAAGGTAATTGCCGTTTCACCTTTTAAGCTAAACGTTTGAATCAGCCCTTGCCACTGATTTGTTACCAAGCCACCTTGCAAAGTAGTTTCAAATTGCAGCGGATTCGTTTTATCTTGTGCAAGCGCTTGTACTTTTAGCTGATGCGCAGCGCGCGTACCTTGTAAGTTCATATTGCCATCAAGCACTGGATTATTCGCTATCTCTAAGCCGTTAACTTTTAATGTCGCATCAAAAGTGCCAAGCGCTCCTGCCAGCAATGTTGCTTGTCCATCCAATTTGGCGAGTTGCATAGCGCCAGGTAACTTTAGCTTCTGTGCAGCTAAATCGAAACGTAATGCCAAATTTTCAAAGGTGCCAGCAAGAGAACCATTCGCATGCGCCTCGCCAGAGAACTTTTGACCTAGCGCGCTTAAATTAGGTAAATCTGCCCGCCATTCAAGCTTGCTATCTGGCGTACCAAGATTACCGCTAGCTTTTATAGAATTACTGGCAATATCAGCTTTAAAGTCTATATCTCTGAGTTGACCATTAACAAAAATCATTTTACCTAAACTAGTGAATGGCTGACGTTGGTTTTGCACTTGCAGATAGCTATCTCTAGCAGACAATTGTAATTGCAGGCCAGCTTGTGAATTAGCTTCAGGCGCTAGTTTGCCTTGCAGATTGATATCAAAATTTAGCTGCCCAGCTGGATAATTACCTAAGCGTTCAGGTTGAAAGTCGTTAATCTGTGCCTGCACAACCAGCGGGTATTCGTTCAACAAACCTAGTTCGCCACTTGCATTGATGCGCGCTACCGGACTAACATTTTTACTACCCACCTGTACAAGTGCAAGCTGATCGTTTTGTAAAACCAGCATTGCATTAGTGTCAAACTTTAACGTCTTTAAATTACCTGATAGATTGGTTTTTATACCGTAAGGCATTGAACCACTATTGCCATCCTGCTTAATAGTTACTGCACCAGTAAGTGCGAACGGACTGACAGTCGCCATATTCAGCATAACTTCTGTTTGGCCATAAGGCGTTGCTGCACTCAATCTATTAAGCTGTATTGTTTTAGCATCAGCATCTAAATCAAATTGAACATTACTTAACGTATGGCGTTCAGTTGCTGTCTCAATCACGACTTCAACCACTTCTGCCTGCTGGATTTTGATAGGGAAAGGCAGTTTAATGCGCTCTGGCAGTGCAGAATCACCCGCTTTTTTAGCATCGCCGCGCATGGTAATCAATAACCTTCGCGCACGCAGTTTTTCTACAAAAAGCTTACCGCTTGTAGGCGAAAGTTGCCAGCGCGACTCGAGCTTTTCCAGCTTAAGATGAATATTGTCTAAGTCGTAATCTAATGTATCTAAATTAGAGTTACCGCTGATAGTCATTTCGCCTTGTGCAGGCGTGAACATTAGCATGGCAAAACTTAGCAATACGGCGGTTAGGTAGCGTCTCAACATTAGAACGCCACCCCTAGATTAAAATGAATACGGTATTCATCTGTCGCTTCACCGTACGCAATATCTGCGCCTATTGGGCCTATTGGGCTTTTCCAGCGTGCGCCCAAACCATAGCCGTAAACAGGTTTTAGGTCTTGAATCGTATTAGCTGCATTACCAAAATCTACAAATACCGCTGCACCCCACTGCTTAGTCAGCCATTGCACGACCTCAACACTGCCTGTCACTAAATAGCGCCCACCTACCGTCGCATCACCCTCTTTAACACCTAGGCTCTCATAAGCATAACCGCGCACCGATTGATCGCCACCCGCGCGGAATAAGAATGCTGCGGGTGCACTATTTTTACCATTGACCATACCGACTTCTGCACGTGCGATTAACTGCGTTGAAGATGTCACAGGATAATAACCTTGCGCCTTGACGTAGGTTTGAAGAAAGCGCCCATCAGAAAGTTGCGCTATAGGGGCAACAGCAAATTGCGTATTGAATAGATAACCGCGCGTTGGACTTCGGTCGTTATCTGTACGTCTTAGGGTAATGCCATAAGAAAGCGTCGCTACTTTTTTGGTGTCAGATGGCGCACCATCAAGCGCTTGATGCTCTATCAGATAAGCAGCACCTATGGTTTGTTCACGCCTGCGTGGCCCCCAACTTCTATTCACGCCAGTCTGCCCAGACGTGGTGATTTGACCCTCAATTACTTTGCGCTCTATCCCGCCATTGATACTATCGCGATAGCCGCTGCTATCCGTTGGCAAGCGAATTAAACCGCTGATTGATTGCGCGCGTTGCTCTGGCTTTAGGCTGCTGGTAAGTCGCCAGCCACGATCGAATAGATTAAGGTCATCATAAGTAAGTTGTGTACGCGCGCCAGTATTAGTACTGTACCCTGCCCCTACGCCCATTTTTACCGATTGATTTTCTTGTACAACCACCTTGACTGGTGCTACATCAGCATCAGCAGATGCCGTATTCGCAGTCACTTCTACTCCACGAAAATACCCGCTCTCTTCTAAACGTGACTGAAAAGTCTGCAATCTAGTTTGGCTATATGCACTGCCAGGTTTAATCGGGTTTAAATTTTCGATGATGATGGCTGGGTACCGTTGTAACCCTTCAATTTCAAGCCCGCCAAACCTGAAACTTTGTCCACTATCTACTTCTAAAGCTAAAGCCACTGACCCTGATTCTGGATTCACTTCAGCTTTGCTGTTTTTGATAGTGGCATTTGGGTAGCGCTCTATCAGCATGCTAATCAGCAAACGTCTTTTAGCCTGACTCCAATCTTCTTGCCTGAATTGCGAGCCAGGTTGCAGTAACCAGTTTTGTTTAAGTTTTGCGATACTGGCTGACCTTAGGGATGAGTCAGTCGCATTTTGCAGCAAGATGCTGCCGCTAAATTTCAAGTCAACCGTACTGACCAATACAGGATTACCCGGATTGACTAAAAAACGTGCTTTCGACACACCATCGACATTATCGATTGATGGCTTAATCTCTGGTGAAAAATAACCTTCTGTCGCTAATAAATCTGCAATTGCACTTGGCGTTGTGTGGTATAGCCTAAGCCATTCTGAAGGTGACATGCGTGAATTATCACGCCATTTGATAATTTCAAGATGCTTTTGCAGTAAGTCTTCTAAACGTATTTTCTGTTCATTATTGCGCTGCGTTTCAGGCAATACAGCAATCTCAACCGCATAGCTTGCATCAGCCGCTTGAACGTTAGAAATGCCACTTAACATCATCAAGCAGGCAAAAAAACAGATCGTAATTGAATGGAATTTAAATCTGTTAACTTGACTTGAAAAGCCTTTAAAAATAGGCGAATGAATGCGACAAAAATTTATCATGTAAATGGATATTAGACAGGCAATTCTGTCTGGTCAAGCTAATACCTAGCTATATATTAATATCCATAAAGAGTACAGGTTAACCCCGAATAATGACTAAATAATTGATGCTAATTCAAATCTACTTCAACATAGTGTTCTTGGTGATCATCTACTAAAGGGATTGCGTCTCGCGGTCTTGATGCTGTATGAATGCTATCGGAAAAATCTTCGTTTAACACCTCACCATCCAGCGTTACACGAATGATATGTTCTGATTTTTCACCCATACAATTGACTGTAATATGGTAAAGCGTGCCTCGGTAGTGGTAATGAATTTTGTACATATCCCAATGCGCAGGAATACAGGGCGTAATTCTTAAATATGCGCCTTCTTGCCTAACTTCCAAGTGTATGCCCAGTAGCGTTTCTGTAATTAGCCGGTACATCCAGCCAGCCGCACCCGTATACCAAGTCCAACCACCGCGGCCTGTATGAGGCGCAGCGCCATAAATATCTGCGCACATTACATAAGGCTCAACCTTGTAGCACTCAATATCCGCCTGTGTACTACCATGATTCACTGGATTCAGCATATCGAACAACTCCCAAGCACGCACCTTGTCACCCATCATGGCAAACGCCATGGTGGTCCAGATTGCAGCATGGGTATATTGTCCACCGTTCTCACGAACGCCAGGTACATAGCCTTTGATATAACCGGGCTCAAGGTCTGAGGTATCAAAAGGAGGCGTAAGCAGTTGAATTAATTTTTCATCACGTAGCACTAAGCGCTTATCTACCTCCGCCATCGCTTGTTGCACTCGCGTAGCATCACCGCCTTTTGAAATCACAGCCCAGCTCTGGCTAATCGAATCAATTTGACATTCAGCATTTGCAGATGAACCCAAAGGCGTGCCGTCATCAAAGTAAGCGCGTCGATACCAAGCGCCATCCCATGCATTGGTTTCAATATTACTAAGCAATAATGAAGACTGAAGTGTGCAAACTGCTGCAAATGCCTCGTCTCCGTGGTTTCTCGCCAAATCAGCAAACTGTTTTAGATTGTCATATAAAAACCACGCCAACCAAACGCTTTCGCCTTTTCCATGCTGGCCGACTAAGTTCATACCGTCGTTCCAATCGCCACAACCCATCAATGGTAAATGATGCTCGCCAAAGCGTAGGCCGTATTTAATGGACCGTACGCAGTGCTCGTATAAACTAACAGCGGTTGCCGAACGCTGTGGTTGGTCATAGTAAGCCTCTTCGTCAGGCGCTAACTCGCGGCCTTCTAAAAAATGCACAGACTCGTTAAGCACACCAGTATCGCCCGTAGCGAGCACGTAACGACAAGTTGCATAAGCTAACCACAGATAATCATCTGAAAAATGTGTACGCACGCCTTGACCATTAGGTGGATGCCACCAATGTTGTACATCCCCTTGTGGAAACTGACGCTCAGCACAACGAATCAACTGCTCGCGTGCAAGCCACGGTGCTGCGTGCATCAACGCCATGGTGTCCTGCAACTGATCTCTAAAACCGTAAGCGCCACCAGATTGATAATAGCCACTACGACCCCACAACCTGCAAGAGAGTGTCTGGTAAATCAGCCAGCCGTTGGTCAATAGACTTAAGGCTGGGTCTGGCGTCTCAACTTGCACCATCCCAAGTGTACGATTCCAATGCTCCCATACTGATTCCAAAGCTTGCCGTGCGCCAACTGGGCCAGCAAATCGGTGAATAAAATGTTGCGCCTCTTCCACACTTTTTGCTGCGCCAAATACAAAGACAACCTCGCGTTCTTGTCCACTTTGCAACTCAAATTGACTTTGTATCGCTGCACAAGGATCAAGTGCCGCACCTGTTTTTCCAGATAATCGCTTGCGACGCATCGCTGCAGGTTTTGCCAGCGTGCCATTGCGGCCTATAAATTCGTTCCGGCTACCTGTAACGGTGAGTCTCGGCTCATTGATTTCAGTGTCACTTCTCTGCGAATGACCAGATCTCAAGACATTCGTATGCGCAAATACAATACGATTTGCACATTCCTTGCCATACGCATTACGCGCAAACACTGCACCAGTGTGTGGGTCAGTTTCAGTCACAATATGCATCATATTGGCGTGTCGCAACTCGCCAAGCACTAGCTCCCAATAACCTGTTAATGAAATTTGTCGCGTATATTTAGAATGATTACGCAGTTTTACTACGACAAATTTAACAGCCGCATCCATCGCAACATAGGTGAACATCTCCGAAGCGATATCATTTTCAGTATGCTCAAACACACTGTAGCCAAAGCCATGTCGACATACATAGCCTGATTTTCCATGTGCAGGTAGTGGCGTTGGTGACCAGAACTTGCCAGTTTCTTCATCACGAATATACATGGCTTCGCCGCTACTATCACTAAGCGGGTCGTTATGCCATGGTGTTAAACGAAATTCATGGGCATTTTCTACCCAAGTATATGTACCGCCGCTCTCACTCACCACAGTACCTATATGAGGGCTAGCGATCACATTTACCCAAGGTGCCGGCGTATTTTGGCCAGGTTCAAGGGTAATCACGTACTCGCGTCCGTCAGGCGTAAACCCACCTAAGCCATTACAGAAAATACGCTCGTTTACAGGCAAGGGCTGTTGAGTAGCCTCTGCAAATTTCAACCATGACTCAGAGTTGTCTACAATACGCTCTGGCAAACGATCCATCACTCGATCTTCAGAAAGCCTGCGTACGGCTTGCTCAAGTAGGGTACCGGCAGTATCAGTGAATACAACACGAGCAACCGTTTGAAACAGTACACGTGCCTCTTCAGAAAGCTCTTCAGCACGCCGTAAAAATACACCACCCGGTTTATCAGTTATTTGTGCGTCTGGCCCCGTATTGATTAAGCCCATAATTTGGTCATGCAACACAGCACGATAACCTGAGAAATTATCATTAAATATGATTAAATCAACAACCAAGCCTTTCATGCGCCAATAGTAATGCGCCTGAAGTGCTTGTTTAACTAAATCAATACGACTTATATCGCTAATACGCACCAATACGATGGGTAAATCGCCAGAAACACCAAAACGCCACAATCCAGATTGACCTAACTGATTTCGCGCAATTAAACTGGCAGAAGCTCTTAATATGGGGTTAGCATAAATCACTGCACTTGCTAATCTGCCAAATATTTGCGCTTCAGATTCTGATGCGTTGATACGGCGTAACACCTCCTGACTTTGAAACCAAGCCATTTCAAAAGCACGATCCACAAAATGACGGTCGCAATATTTGTCCAATAAAGCTAAGGCTTCCTCACGTGTATCCGCTACACCAGAGATGATTTGCAAAGTGGCCGAATCATCAGGCGGCAACGTGACGGTACGCCGAATCGCCACAATAGGATCAAGCACGGAGCCCTCTGTATTAGACAGCGGGTTAGACCGTTTAATTTGGAAGTCATTACTATCAAATGCAATTGGATTGGCGGCCGTACGACCGCGTCCGATGAATTTTGCACGATCAGTCTCATAAGACGATTCACTGACTCGGGCGCCAGGTGCCACTACAAGATGAAACATCCACGGAACGCTTTCACCTGGTGTACGACGGCGACGCGTGCAAAGTATCGCCTGTCTATCAGCCAGAATTTCGGTTTGTACAAACAGGTTGCTGAAAGAGCGATGTGCTAAGTCTGCACTTAAAAGTGCCAGCACCACTTCAGCATAACTTGTTACTTCTATACGACGGGTGCGAGAAGTTAGATTTGAAAGTTTTATACGACGTATTTCAACATCATCTTCAGGTGAAACACTGATTTCAGTATGTGCTTCAATTGACTGATCACGTAATCTATACTCAGCCCTTGCCTGCCCAAAAATGGCTTCGTAATGCTCGGCTTTACGCAAGGTTGGCTGATACGTAGTTGACCAATAACGTCCATTGTCGCTATCTCTCAAGTAAACAAATGTACCCCAATTATCTGCTGTTCTATCCTCACGCCAACGGGTAACGGCAAGGTCACGCCAGCGCGTATAACCACCACCGGCATTGGTCGCCATTACATGATATCTGCCGTTAGACAATAAATGCACTTCTGGGATTAATGTATCTGGATTAGAAAACACACGCATGATTGCCCCCGCTTCCTCAGCGGCAGGTCGCGCCGACGCCCTCACTTCAGCGGCATGTGGATGCAAAGTAGCACCTTTTTTCGGTACACGTTCCTGTAATAACAACTCCGTCGCTTGAATAATCGGTGCGGACATAAATCGGCGCTGCATAGGCTGGTTATGTAATACATGACTGAAAGCTAAAAAGCTCATGCCCTGGTGATGCGCCATGTATGAACGAACGACAGCATTACTCTTGCCTCGTGGTACTCGTGATGGCGTATAGTCAATCGCCTCATAAAACCCATAAGCACCCATGAAATCACTGGCGGCTAGCAATTCCAAGTTGCGGCAGGCTTCCATCGGCATGACTGTTAATGCAAGCGCACTGGCATAAGGCGCAATCACAAGGTCATCCCCCAGCCCGCGCTTGAATCCTAGCCCAGGCACCCCAAAAGCTCTGTATTGATATACTTGGTGCATATCGGTTGCGCTATAGCAAGATTCAGAAATGCCCCAGGGCACGCCGCGTTGCCGTCCATAGTCAATTTGGCGCATGACTACCGCTTTGCAAGTTTGATCTAACAGCGTATTCGCGTAACTCGGCATCATTAACTGAGGCATGAGATACTCAAACATTGAGCCACTCCAGGAGATTAAGCTAACTTCTCCACCATAACTTGTAAGTAAGCGACCAAGAGAGAACCAATGTTTTTGCGGCACTTGACCTTGTGCAATGACTAAATAGCTTGCCAAGCGTGCTTCAGATGCTAACAAATCGTAACAAGAGACATCACGACGGCGCTCACCTACATCGTAACCAATCGTCAGTAATCCGCATGAGGTATCATAAAGAAATTCGAAATCCATCACCGCTAATTCGTGACAACGGGCAACTAAATCATCGATGATAGTTAAACGTTCTATTGCGTTGGTATTAGATGAAATAGAAGCCGCAGCACCAACTAACCATAAGTTTTCTATGCCAGAAACTTTATCAGTAGCTAATTCAAGCGGTGTCGGAATGCTGTTGTAGTGATGTGGCATAAACACCATGAACTTAAGGTCATCTAAGATCATTTGGCATTGCTGGTTGAATGACTTTACCCAGTAATGCGGCTCACTACTCATATCAATATCAAGGGGCAAAGATAAACGCAGTGCTTCTCCAGAACTTCCAATTTCAGCAAGCAAACGACTCGTTTCAGTCATTATTTTAGTATAGTTATCTGTGCTGTATTTAAGGTGTGCAAGTGAGCGTAGCATCTCCTCAATATGTTTTATATTTTCGATATGATTAGCATCAGCGTCCACCGCAAATTGTTCAGTCAGTACTAGTAAAGTATCGTGCAATCCCTTACATGCATTGACTGATAGCACTGGTTGATTTTTCAGCTCAAGTAGCCCGGCTTGCAAAGTTAGTAAGCTACCGGCCAAATTGCCACTATCTACTGTAGAGACATATTGCGGATGTAGCGGCGCCAGTGTGCGGGTATCGTACCAGTTATAAAAATGACCATGATAGCGCTCCAGCTTTTCCATGGTAGTCAAGGTGTTTTCGGTAAGCTGCAACAACTCTCCAGCCGTGATATATCCAAAATCATAGGCAGCCAAATTCGCCAGTAGTGACATTCCAATATTAGTCGGCGAAGTGCGCGAGGCGATGACGGGTGCAGGGTATTCTTGAAAATTATCCGGCGGTAGCCAGTTCTCTTGAGATGAGACGAATTCTGCGAAAAAACGCCATGTGCGTCTGGCCGTAGTACGAATAAATACCTGTTGGTCAGCACTTAAATCGGCGACGAGCGGCGCGAGTGGTTTACTAATCCACCAAGCAATGACCGGAGATAGTAGCCAAAGTAGCAAAACGGGTACGCAAGTAAAAAACTCAACTGTCTGACTTGCCGTAAAATTGAAAGCCAAAATAACGCACATAGTTACTGCCAAGGCAGGCGCCACCCACATTTCTTTAAAAAAATCGGTTAATGTGCTGCGTGCATTACGTGAGACATAAGATGGCATGTGCCATAGCAACAATCCGCGTTTAGTGAACAACATACGTAAACCTGAACACACAATTGCATCAAGACAAATTAACGTATCGTAAGGTAACAGCACTATCGTTAACGTTGAGACTTGCACTGAATGATAGGCAGATTTGCCTGTCGCCATCACATGTACTAACCAGTCACGCTCTTTAGGTTTGCGAATCAACTCGAGCGTAGAACCTAGCAGGCTGGGCAAAAAAACGATGGTCAGGACGAGTAAAGTCCATATCCAAACTGGCCCAGCAGCAAATAACCAGCCACCTAAGAGCACTGCTAATAATGATGGCGGTACAAGGCTGCGTCTGAGATTGTCAAAAATCTTCCAAATTGACAAAGCGGTGAGTGGATTTTGCTCGCGCTTATTTTTTAAAATAGCTAATTTGCCTGACTCACATGGTTTACTTGCCATAGGCACGCTCGGTAGCAACCAACCTGCCAGTTGCCAATCGCCGCGAATCCAGCGATGTCTGCGACTGGCATCTATGGTATAACTTGCTGGAAATTCCTCCACAAAATCAACGTCAGTGACCAGCGCTGAACGCGCATAAGCACTTTCCAGTAAATCATGACTAAGGATGAGGTTTTCTGGGAAACGCCCATCGACCGCCTGCCGAAAAGCATTTACATCGTAGATACCTTTACCAATAAAAGTACCCTCGCCGAACACATCCTGATAGACATCGGAAACCTCACGGGTATAAGGGTCAATCCCTGATTCGCCTGCAAAGAGTTTAGTGAACAATGATTGCCCTGCACTTATAAGGCTGATGGAAGCCCGCGGCTGCAGAATTGCGTAACCTTCAACAATGCGCCCTCTCTCAGCATCGTATACCGGGCGATTAAGTGGATGCGCCATATTACCTATTAAAGTACGCGCGGTATCACGCGGCAGTTGCGTATCAGTATCTAAGGTAATGACATACTTGATTGAGCTGAAAATAGAGGTATCGCCCACGATTTGTGAGAATGCGTCTTGCTCTCCGCCTTCCAGCATGGCATTAAACTGCTCTAATTTACCCCGTTTACGCTCGTAGCCCATCCACACTTGCTCATGAGCATTCCACACTCTAGGTCGATGGATAAAATAGAAAATACAAGGTCGATCCTCTTGATATGTTTCGTTAAGTAATTCAATGGCAGCTCGCGCTTGGGCGATTAATGCTTCATCTTCAGGTTGTACGCATTCTTGTGCATCACGAAAATCTGTCAATAATGCAAAAAATAGATTAGGGTCACGATTACCGAGATACCTTATTTCTAAAGTCTCAATGAGTTCTTGTACTTCTTGTGGAGTGCTAATTAAAGTTGGCACTATCACCATAGAGCGATGAACAAGGGGAATACCCTTGGAGAAATCCAATCTTGGCAATACACGAGGCGGCAAGACTGAGGTTATAAATAGATTGACTAACGAGATTACCAGTGCCGAAAAGCTAATCATGCAGGGAATTGCAAATACCCAGTATCGCCAATTTTCTAAGCCAGAGCCATTTAAATACCACTGATTAAAATAAAACAGTATGACTAATGTCACTGTTAGCGTCAGTAGAAAAACAGATCCGAGATATAGTGATAATCGATAGTTATTACAAATGCGACTGGCACGCAATTTCCACGAGACTTGGAAACCAACAGTACACTCTAGCACTTGCCGGCCACGATCAATTAGGTAATAACCAACGTGCACAGCACGCGCTTGCATAGCTTGGTCATGAACATTTGTAACATTAACAGTTAATTGTGTTTTGGCTTTTTGTGCCAGCACAATAGCTTCGTGTGCCACAGCTAATTCACTACAGTTGCTATCCCTAGCCACCTCTTCAATGACATGGCGATAGCGGTCACGGGTGGCAAAATCTTGAGCAAGGTACATTGCACTTGGATCTTGCCGTAACACCTGCTCAACAACACTTAAAGATTCAACGTAATTGCGCCAATCCATGGTGTCAATGAATCGTAGACTACCGATGCTATTACTAATGGATATTTGATTAGCGGCTGCAGTTCGACTGGCTGCTTCGGATAGTTGTGTTGCGGTCACGCCCTGCTCTAGTAACTTTTGCTCTAACCAAGTTTGAACAAAAGTCATTGCAGTACTGTGTGCTTGAAGTCTTACATAAAACTCTTCAACAAATGGTGCGGTAAGCGGCACATCTGCATTGGCAAACTCAGCAAGCAATTGAATCAGTTGTTTAGGCTCTTTCTCTGCTGTTTCCAGCATGCGATCCGCCCAGATAATTGCAGACTCTCGCTCTTCTCGCCTTCTTGCGATTCTTAAGGCAACGCGGCGCAGATTTTCTAACAATGCCAATTGCAGCATGATTGGAAAGGCCCACAATTCACCTAACCGCAATGATTCAATAGTTTGATAAGCCTCGATAATTTGAGTGGCATTCTCGTTATCGACACGGCCATCCATATGCGAAATCAGCTGCAGAGCCAAATCATAAATACGAGGGAAACCAGCAGACGGACCATCAGCCAAACGCGGTAATTGTCGACTATAACCACGTGGTAAATGTCGACGTGCTAACACTATTTGTTGCTCTATAAGGTAGAAATTATCTAGTAGCCAAGACTCAGCAGGTATTAAACGCTGACCCGGAGAAGCCGCTGTGGTCACAACATCATAAGCAGCCTGTAAAATATGTTCGTTTTCATCCAACCTGGGCAATAACCTATCTCGGCCAGGACGTGGGTTGATTTTATGTTGCCCTGCAAGTGTTATTGCATGACGCTTGAGTTGTTCTGTACTGAACAACTCTGAGCGCAACAAATCAATATCTTGATCGTTGCGCCATGCCTGATGAATGCGTGCAAAAACACCTAATTTTCTAATGACGATGATGTGCTCCTATTAGAACTTACACCTCGTTAAGGAAAGTGCCGGTAAATAATATTGGCAAGGCATAATTGGCTGTCATACTTTCATAACAGGGCATTGCGATAGTCTATAAAAACGTAAAAACGCTCTTTAAGTACTAGTAAAAGATACGCCATCGACACAGAATGTTCTGTTCGATGGCGCACATATATTGATGTAAAGACTAAAATTGGTCTTACGACAAGGTCTACAAACTATATGCCATAGAAGTCACTCTAGATTGACTTGCAGGACTGTACCTAGGCACAAATGGCATTAACCTGTCATGCTCTTTTTTAACCATTGCATAACATTCGCAACAACGGTGTTCTAATAATTTTCGATTGAGCACAGTAATATGTCCGCGAGAATAATTAATCACACCAGCTTCTTGCAACTTAAGTGCGGCAGTAGTGACACTCTCGCGGCGCACACCTAAAAGGCTTGCTAACAGTTCTTGTGTCATCACTAAATCATCAGAAGGCAATCTGTCTAACCCCAGTAATAAACGACGGCATAATTGTTGATCGATAGAGTGGTGACGGTTACATACTGCCGTTTGTGATATTTGTGTAATCATCGTTTGGGTGTAGCGAAGTAACATATTAAGCAATGGGCCATCTCGATTGACAGCATTTCTAGCGGCAAGGGTGCGCAGACGATAACCCTGACCCGCACTTTGAACCATTGCTTGGTTTGGCGTTTCGTTGCCACCCATAAACACAGATACTCCTACCACGCCATCGTTACCTACCACGGCAATTTCAGATGAAGTGCCTTCTTGCGTCATGTAAAGCAAAGATACGATTGCCGTCGTTGGAAAAATGACATGCGTATGCTTAATGCCTGGCTCGCACAATATTTGACCAAGCGTTAAATCCACCAGCTCAAGCTCATGTTCCCAAAGACTAAGTTCAGAATATGGTAACGCGGCGAGCAAGTGATTTTGACGTGGGCCAAGTGCGTCTGGTGACGTATTTAGCGAAGTGTTTGGTAATGCTTTTAGTTGCGTATTCATCGTGCTCTCCTTACATTCTGGAGCCTCTATAATGAATAGATAACCCTATCTAAAACATAGGTGTTATTAGTCTTTTAATGTAAGAATTTTCCTACTCTTAGCCAATGATTTTTTGCATATTGTTATGCCATAAGCAACCCCAAGCCCATTCCATCGGCTAAACAATAATAAAGCCAATTAATTAAGCATCTAGATATACAGCTAAATCTCGCTGATTAATATCAGACAGATTTTTATCTATCGTTTTTGTTACATTCGCCGCAGTATGAGCATCTAAATTTTTTAGTAACTTTCCCAAAAATTCAGGGCCTGCAATAAGCGTTATCTCACTATAAGCATGCTTAATACGCCCTTGGTTGAGAATATCGGCAAGACTTTTGGCAAACTGCACAGCGACATGGTCGGTTGGCTCATGTTCTGCACCCGCTGAATGTCCACCCTGCCCAAATCGATCAAAAGCATGCGCTGACTTATCCGTATCAATGTCTTGGTTTTTAAGGCGGCCTCGTGGATGCGGAATATCCTGCACGAGCCCTATTTCGCCTTTGCTAATTCGTTCAAACAAGCTCGCACCTCCACGATTTGCAACCAAAATCCAGGTTTTCTTCATTATTGTCTCCATTTTTTTGCCTATAGTTGTTTTCACAATCGACTCCTTTATTAATTTAAAGTGATGTATCTTTAGTGATATATCTTTAAGTAAGCCACATTGGCTTCATGTAAAAATTGGTATTGAAGTAAATTAGGCTAGAGCCTTATTACGTACCAATAATATTTCACCTATCGTCATTAGCATTCACTCCCAAAATACCCTAGCCCTGGCAAAAGTGTTGAGTTCGTAAAAGCAAGTCTCAGCGTTCGCTTTAGATCGTGCGCTTAGCCAACCTACACCAAACCAAGCCCTTTGATCTATGCTGGCTAGCTTACGATAAATCTGCAGCGCCATAATCTCGTCGTTATAAAAGCCAAGCGCATCCTGAACTGGCTTGAGTGCCGCGACAAAAGACTTTGTTTTTCTGGTTGAAAATAATGGCGCCAAAAACTCCGTCAGGTATCGTAACCGCTTGAGACGTTTACGCACAGCGTGTTGCCGTGTTTCATCCAACAAGAGAAATTTCCTGCCATCTTTAATGATTTGTGAGTACAGTTTCTTGAGACGCGCACGTAATATTTTCTTTGCCACTTTATTTTTCACAACGTTATTAATTACAACGGTATTGTTTGCAGATTTGTTTTTAACAACTGTATGATCAACACATTTTTTGCCTAACACTGAGTCAAACTCTTCAGCTTGTATATAAGCTAATAGATTGAATAAAACACTTTGAAACGCCGATGAACGCACAGCAATTTTAAGATTAGAGATATCAGCATCACTAAAAGACATTTCCAAACTCGGCCCTCCGGCAGCCTTAATTTGCGGTTGCAGACTATGGATCACATAGTCATGATCTCGATATCGACCCAAATCTCTGAAAGCCACGATTAGAGGTTCCTCCCAAGAAGGGTCGATTCCATCAGTGAGTGTTTTAAGCTCACGCATGCCTGTACGTAGCCGCCTAATACCCACTCGCAATTGATGTACATGCTCAGGGTCGTCGCTGCCTGCTGCCACTTCGCTAGCGTTCGCCAGAATCTGCTTCAAACAAGATTGCAGAATGGCTATTACAATCTGCTGACCGTTGGCATTGCAGTCAAATTTTGGCGCTATTGCAGACGTAGCCGGAGCAAAAGACCGCCCAATACAAAGGCGCTGGCCTTTCATCGACTTGGTGATTGTGCTCAACCAAAGCCCATAGTTAGCACACCATGTGCTCGCCAGTTGAACCGCATGTTCTGGTCTACCTTGCTTTAATTCCACTTCAAGCTCGCACAGCGCCAATGATTTAGCATCAACAATAACCTGCCCTTGATCAAGAGAAATTTCCAAGACAGAGCCAGCCAACCTAACTTGCTTCTTCAAGCGCTGGACGTCCGTTTTATAAAGCTGAACCAAAGCTGGCGATGCCTCATCGGCGCTCAATTTCAAAGCCTGTAGAATGCTGTCTCCAACTGGCGTACCAAAGTGTCGCGCCAAAATAACTAATGGAATTCCCCCAGTTAGAGGTGGTGGAATTTCTACGTTATGCTCCAGCCTTTCCAGCGGGCTAAAGGCTCTGTCTATCACCATGCCTTTAGCAGTCTGTACCCACTTTAAGCCTTCCTTTCGAACACGGAGAGTGATTCCGTGTTGCGCAAGAACACCCTCTTCAGTGTCATAATAATAAGCCTGAAGGCGTTGCTTACTGGCTTTGCCTGCACTCATAGCGGCTAACACTAATGGCAATCGGTCAGCAGGAATCTCAAGTTTTAGCTCAAACTCCGTCATTGCAACCCTCGTTGTAGAGAAGATTGTTGTTTATTTTTCTGATCAGTGATGCTGTGTTGAATAGACTTTCGGTTAAAACCCCTTAAGCGTAACGCGTTAGAAATCACCGATACTGAGCTTAAACTCATGGCGAGGGCCGCGATCATTGGTGACAATAGCCATCCTGTAAACGGATACAGCACACCTGCAGCTAACGGTATGCCTAGCGCGTTATATACAAACGCGAAACCGAGGTTTTGCTTCATGTTAGCAATAGTTTCTTCAGAGATAGCGCGAGCTTGTGCTATGCCACGCAAGTCGCCTTTGACAAGTGTGACTTGAGCACTATTCATCGCCACATCAGTGCCAGTACCCATTGCTACGCCCACGTCGGCTTTAGCTAATGCTGGCGCATCATTGATACCATCACCAGCCATTGCCACGATATGCCCTTCTCGCTGCAGCTTGTCTACCAGTGCCAATTTATCAGCGGGGTTAACTTCACCATACACTTCGTCAATACCTAACTTGGCTGCGACCGCCTTTGCTGTTGTTAAACCATCCCCCGTCGCCATAATCACGCGCATACCAGCAGCCTTCAAAGCATGCAATGCTTCGCTTGTAGTTGATTTGATAGGGTCAGATACCGCCAGCAACCCAGCTGATAAACCATCAATGGCCAAGTACATGACGCTTGCACCTTCGGAACGCAGCATTTCAGCCGGCACTGACCACATTTCCACAGATACATCCAATTGGCTCATCAATGCGGTGTTGCCAAGCGTTAATTGCTTTCCGCCAACCTTGCCACTCACACCAATACCAGTAATAGATTCAAATGCATCAACCTTATCCAGTACTAACCCAGCTTCATGAGCGGCTTTAACAATGGCGTTTGCCAATGGGTGCTCACTACCTTGATCAAGGCTGGCGGCTAATCGCAGTAACTCTTCTTCGGTGTAGCCAGATGCAGCTATGGCGCGATTAAAGCGTGGTTTACCTTCGGTCAAAGTACCGGTTTTATCTACAATAAGCGTATCCACCTTGCATAAATTTTCGATAGCAGCCGCATCGCGGAACAGCACACCTTGTGTCGCAGCTTTACCAGTGGCAACCATAATTGACATGGGCGTTGCAAGCCCGAGCGCGCAAGGGCAAGCAATAATCAGCACCGCCACTGCGTTAATTAGGCCGTAAACCCAACTGGGTTCTGGTCCTAACAAACCCCAAACTAAAAAAGTCAATAATGCGATGCAAACCACAGCGACTACAAAGTAACCAGCCACTTGATCTGCCATGCGTTGCATTGGCGCTCTAGAGCGTTGTGCTTGGGCGACCATCTGCACGATACTGGCCAATACGGTTTGCGAGCCCACTTTTTCTGAGCGCATCACCAGTGCACCGTTGGTATTAAGCGTGGCGCCAATCAACTTATCGCCAATACCTTTAGTGACTGGCATCGGTTCGCCGGTAAGCATGGACTCATCCACTGCGCTGCCACCTTCAATCACGACACCATCCACAGGAATCTTTTCGCCTGGGCGCACTCGCAACATGTCGCCAACATGTACATGAGTCAATGGGACATCCTCTTCCAGCCCATCTTTACTGATACGTCGCGCGGTTTTGGGCGCTAGGCCAAGCAAAGACCTAATCGCGGCAGAG
>JANOHT010000012.1:0-3479 GCA_031406605.1 Methylotenera sp.
GGTGTCAGCCATGCCCATCACAATACCAATCTGGCTTCTACGGCCAAAAGGCACAAGTACGCGCTGACCAATATTAAAGATAGCTCTAGATGTACCGTTAGACCGCCTGTTTGATTACTTAAGCGGCGGTGCATCGGTAAAAATTGGTCAGCGCGTACTTGTGCCTTTTGGCCGTAGAAGCCAGATTGGTATTGTGATGGGCATGGCTGACACCAGTGATTTTCCTATTGAAAAGCTAAAGCCAGTCGCGCAAGTGTTTGCCGATGAATTACCAATAGATGCTGAAACGTTAAGTCTGGTTAAATTTAGTGCGGATTATTACCAATATCCGTTTGGCCAGGCTTTATTGTCGGCATTGCCTGCGCGTTTGCGGCAAATTGCCCCTGCGGTATCGCGTAAACAGTATGCGTATCACTTAACGGATTTGGGCAGGGCAAAAACTATTGAGCAAGTACCAAAGCGTCAATTGGTGACACGCCGCGTCTTTTCTGCTTTGCTAGAGAATGACTTACTTTCTGAGGCAGATTTAGACGTCATTTCCAGCAGTGCGCGCAAAGCGGCAAAACAGCTAGTGATGGATGGATGGGCGAATAGCAGGCAAATACAGGCAACGATAAGCTTGCCTGAAATGCCGCCTGCCCTAACGCCAGAACTTAATGATGAACAGGCTTTTGCGGTTGAGCAGATTATGCAAGATTCGCAAGCCTTCAAAGCTTGGTTATTGCACGGCATTACTGGTAGCGGTAAAACAGAGGTTTACATCCGCTTAATGCAACATGTTTTGCTAAATAAAGATGCTCAAGTATTGGTGCTGGTGCCAGAAATTAACCTAACCCCACAGTTAGAATCGCGTTTTAGAAGCCGCTTACCTAATTGTCCATTAGTGAGTTTACACAGTAATCTGAGTGAGAGTGAACGCTTACATCATTGGCAGTTAGCACAATCTGGTGCTGCAAAAATCATTATTGGTACACGGCTTTCTATTTTTACACCTTTACCTAACTTGAAGCTCATCATTATTGATGAGGAACACGATAGTTCGTATAAACAGCAAGATAGTATGCGCTACCATGCCCGTGATGTAGCACTGGTTCGTGCTAAGCGGTTGAATATTCCAGTGGTGTTAGGCTCAGCGACCCCGGCGCTGGAGAGTTGGCACAATGCGCAAGTTAAATCTGAAGTTGCAAAGTACAATTTACTCAGCTTAAATCAGCGTGCAGTTACAGCCGCAAAATTGCCCCATATTGAATGCATCGATACTACCAAAGTAAACCTGCAGTATGGATTAACGCCGCAACTCATCGCCGCTCTACGCTTAAGGCTGGCGCGTAAAGAGCAAAGTTTGTTGTTTATCAATCGCCGCGGCTATTCACCCGTTTTATTATGTTCAGCCTGTCACTGGATTGCACCATGCACGCGTTGCAGCAGTCGATTAGTCGTCCATTTGGGGCAAAGAAAATTACGTTGCCACCATTGCGGGCATGAACAAAAAATTCCAAATCAATGTCCAAATTGTGGTGATGCAGACTTACACCCGACTGGGCATGGAACGCAAAGACTGGAGCAGACTTTGGCGCAATTGTTGCCGACCGCGCGTATCGCACGGGTAGACCGTGACAGTACTAGCCGCAAAAACGCTTTAGTTGAGATTTTAGATAAAGTGCATAATCAGGAAATAGACATTTTGGTTGGCACACAAATGCTGGCTAAGGGACATGATTTTCCTAACCTTACTTTGGTTGGTGTGATAGATACTGATAGCGCCCTGCACAGCCCTGACTTTCGAGCGAGTGAACGTTTGTTTGCACAGTTGATACAGGTGGCAGGTCGCGCTGGCCGTGCAGATAAAGCGGGTCAGGTGATTATTCAAACGCAATTTCCTGAACATGTCTTGTTTAATGCACTACGCAGCCAAGATTATGTGAGCTATGCCAATGCCATGCTGCAAGAGCGCGAGCAAGTACAGTTTCCACCGCATGTGTTTACTGCCTTAATGCGCGCAGAAGCTAATGAATTTGCATTGGTACAGCAATTTTTAAATCATGTATTTAAAATAGCACGCGGTTTCAATAATGACGTAATGGTATACGACCCGATTCGCCCGCAAATGGAACGCTTAAAAGGTATGGAGCGCGGTTATATTTTGATGCAAGCAAATCAGCGCCCTGCTTTGCAACACTTATTGAGAAATTTGGTCAATCAGTTAAGAGGACAGTCTGTTGCTAACAAAGTAAGATGGGCGATTGATGTTGATCCGCTGGAGTTTTAGCTTGTAATTAAAGGCTTAGTTTAGTTAATGCAGTAACGAGTCCTAATTAACTGACAATCAATAAAATGCAGTAAAATGCTATATCAGGCGGGTGTAGTTCAGTGGCAGAACGCTAGCTTCCCAAGCTCGATATGCGGGTTCGATTCCCGTCACCCGCTCCAATTTTATTGACAAAACAATTTACGATAAACATATTATGGCAAATCAAGCACCACCTTCAGTTTTAACCTTTGCAGGTACAGACCCTAGCAGTGGCGCTGGTTTGCAGGCAGATATTTTGACGTTTGCGAGTATTGGCTGCCATCCGCTGTCAGTGGTTACTGCGATTACCGTGCAAGATACAATAGGTGTGGATAGTGTATTAGCGATGGATGCTGATTGGGTAAACGACCAGGCGCGTGCGATTTTGGAAGATGTGCAGGTTTCTGCATTTAAATTAGGATTGCTAGGTTCGGTTGAAAACATTGCCGTTATTGCAGAAATCATGGCAGATTATCCAGATATTCCATTGTTAATCGACCCGATTCTAACGTCAGGACGCGGCGATGATTTGAGCAATGATGAGATGATGGATGCCATGATCGAATTGCTCTTTCCACAGGCTACTTTAATTACCCCAAATAGTTTAGAAGCACGCCGTTTTGCTTTTGCAGATGATATTGATGAAATCGCGCTGACATCACTGGATGAAAGTGCTGCACGTTTGTTGGCAATGGGTAGCGAATACGTGCTGATTACAGGCACGCATGAGCGCACCTTGGAAGTGACTAATACCTTGTACGGCGATAATAAATTGATTAAAGCTTACAAGTGGGAACGCTTAGTGGGTAGTTATCATGGATCTGGCTGCACGCTGACTAGTGCGATTGCTGCGTGTATGGCGCATGGTTTAAGCATAGAAGAAGCTATTGAAGAGGCGCAAGAATACACTTGGCAAACACTTAAAAATGGCTTTAGGCCTGGCATGGGGCAGTTCATTCCAGACCGTATGTTTTGGGCGCGCGATGAAGAAGACGTGGTGGTTACCGGCGGCGACGGTAGTGTTAAGACGCATTAAAAGCATACTACCCAAAATTTAATCAATTGTTACTAGCTCAATGTTTAGCATTTTATGATTAGTGGTTTGTATGCAGTAACGCCAGATGAGCCTGATACCGATGTACTGCTACACAAGGTACAAGCAGCATTGCAGGGCGGAATCAGTGTGTTG
>JANOHT010000014.1:0-2467 GCA_031406605.1 Methylotenera sp.
GCGCTTATCCGTAACCGCCATCACTAGTGTAGATACGATGTTAAAAGCAGCCACCGCAACAATCAGCGTTAAGATAATAAACATCACACGCTTTTCCATCTGCACTGCTCGAAAGAAATTAGCGTGTTGCTGCGTCCAATCAGTCACAAAATAGGCACCGTTTGGATTTGGCGCCTGGTTAAGACTTTGCTCTATCGATTTAGAAACAGTTGGCGCATCAAATAAATCATCCAGCTTTAAACGCACACCAGAGACTTTATCGCCCATGCGATACAACTTAGCCGCATCGTCCATGTGAATCAGCGCCAATCCAGCATCATATTCATACATGCCTATTTGAAATAAACCAACCAAGGTAAATTGCTTAATACGCGGCACTACGCCCGTGGGTGTAAATTGACCTTGCGGCGCTAAAACCACCACTTTATCGCCAATCTGTGCACCAATCGCATAAGCCAGATCAGCGCCTAAAATAATGCCGAACTCCCCTGCCCGTAAATTACTTAAGCTACCCGCTTTCATATGACGACCTAAATCCGCCACCTTATCTTCAGCCGCTGGTAGCACACCACGAATAATCGCACCTTGCACACCTTGCCCATAACTCAGCATACCCTGCGCTGTAATATAAGGTGCACTCGCCAATACGTGCGGGCGCTTAAGTGCAGATGCAGATGCAGCGACATTTTGCCAATCAGCCAATTGATTATTGTTGCCCGTGATTTCCAAATGCGACGCCACGCCTAAAATGCGCGTGCGCAACTCTTTTTGAAAACCATTCATGACAGATAGCACAACAATTAAAGCCGCTACGCCGAGCGCAATGCCTATCATGCTGGTAAGGGAGATAAATGAAATGAAATGATTTTTACGCTTAGCCCGCGTATAACGCATGCCGACGAATAATTCAAATACCGATATTTTATTGAATATTGATTTTATGGTTTTTAGCATGGGCTAAATTCTAACAGGGTTATGCCCTTAGTTTTTGAACTCTGTTACTTAGTTCAAAAATTAGGCAGCATTGATTTTGCAATTATGGATAAATACTGTAATGTTTATTTTGAAATCAGCAGATAAAAAATAATGAATTTAATTACAACTCAAATTTCACCAAGTTATATATCTAATTCGGTGTCTATTTCACGTTAGGCTTATTAGGAGAAAGCATGTCCAACGCACCGCAAGAGTTCAATTACAACATATCTAAAACACAACTTATTATTTCGGTAATTATTGTAAGTGCCTTACCTTTTCTTTTAGCATCCGTTGCCACAAGCAACCAAAAAGGCTTGCGCCTGTTCCATATAGTTACGCTCTCGCCAAATGATGCAACTTTGTTTTATTGGGGCATGGCAATTCTATGTGCCTTTGCGGCATTTGCTACTATGTTCATGGTGTTTACTAGTTTGCGCCACCCTAAGCAAGTTGAGCTATACGCAACCCATGCAAATTTACCAAAAGCATCAATGTTTGGCGGGCAATTAAACATTCCCTACGAATCAATCACGAATATTTCGCAAAAAAGACTTTCCGCAACTCAGGAAATGGTCGTGATTACATCAACTGTAGGAGAATCTCGTCTTGTTGCATCTCAATTTAAAGGATTTTTGGGTTATCAAGACTTTTTGTCTGCACTTTCAGCCAAAATAAGCCTAACCAGTCATTCAAGCGGGGCGCCTAACGGCGCCCCTTAATTCAAACGTTAGGCTGCACCCAAAGAAGAGTATGCAAAAAGTGAGAAAGTACGAGCCTATTAAGCTTACTAAAATGTTTCGTCTAGCCGCCGCACTTCGTAACGAAATGCTGAAGGCTGGATTTACAGACAATGGCGGCGCCATTCATAGCGCAGAAAGAATTTTAAATCTTCTTGGGCCATTGCTATGCTATCCAGAATTAACTCACATTAACAATTTACGCAATCATCCTAATGCGCCATTTTCAGAAAATGCGTTGATCGCACATCGCGCCGGTGAGAAAGTCCTGATTGAGCATGTCGCCCCCCACCGAGCACTTACCAGATTGGCGATTGAGCAAATTGATGCTGGCGTGAATGACGATGAATTTATACTTTTTGTTAAAGAAAATTTTCAGCTTGCGCTTCTTACCGTTACTGAAACAAGTCACCTTAACAAAATAAACCGTTCAAGCCTCGATCCAAATAGGCTGAAAAGTGCTGGTATCAATATCGTGGCTAAACAAACTATTACGTCTTAATGAACCAAAAATTTTTTACCGAAATGCACCCTAACCCATCCATCAAGCGGGACGCCTAACGGCGCCCCTTAATTCAAACATTAGGGCTTTTATGCATACCAAAATCGCGCTAGACGAATTTGCACAACATATGGCAGACGTTTTTCGATTGTTCGGACCAATTTCTTTGCGCCGGATGTTCTCTGGCTATGGCGTCTTTCGCGATGGAGTTATGTTCGGCTTGGTTTATCAAGATACTCTGTACTTGAAG
>JANOHT010000051.1:0-4398 GCA_031406605.1 Methylotenera sp.
TCAATTAAGTAAGCCATCACAGGTTTACCTAAAATAGGAATCATTGGTTTTGGAAGTTCGTAAGTAAGCGGTCGAACGCGAGTACCTTTACCAGCAGCTAAAATCATGGCTTTCATTGCTTAACTTTCACAATCAATATTATTTAATTAAAGTAACGACTTAAACTATAAACAAGAATTATTAAGCATTCATGACTTACTTATTAAAACGTGCTTTTATTGCCTGATAAAATAAAAAAGCGACTTGCATAAGCCGCTTTTTTTAAACATACTAAAATTAATATTTACGACGCCTAACAGCACCAAGCATTAACAAACCAGCCAACAACATTGCATAGGTCTCAGGCTCAGGCACTGGTGTTACTACTAGTTTTTTTACATCAACATTACTGAGTGAAAATACCAAATCATCATAATCTCTATCACCTCCATTAAAGAGATCTTCAAAACCAACTATAATCAAATTATCAGGCCTTATTTCATAAGCAGTATGTAAAATCTTATCTAAGTTATTTTCTGCTTTTCCGTTAAAAAAAGTGTAGCTAGTATTGTTAACGAACATACTAAATATCAATTCTGTACCTGCTTGAAAACTACCAAGTGAAAATTGTTGATTTACAGCAGCAGTTTGATTATTAAGAATTTTGCCTTGCGTGCCTGCTAGATAAATATCATTTGAATAAGCGGCTTCTTTTGATAAAAAAGTTAGCATTACTTCGCCATCATTAGCTACATATAAACTTTCAACAGAAGGTTTATCAAACTTAGTTTTTATATCTTCATTAGCCATTGCAGATGTAGCTAAAATACTCGATGTTAATAATACAATTACTTTGAATAATCTCACTTTAATGCTCCTAAAAAGTATCTAAAATTTATAGGTTAAGATTAATTAAAGTTTGTTACAAAATAATTCACCAACGACGATAAACGTAGTTCTTTAGGACTAGATTAGCCCGAACGGGCTATAAAAATACTTTATTATGTATTAATTGTGTATTAGCAATGATACTTTAATAGGCTTTTGAATCTTTAAATACGAGTAACACTGTTTTAAGAATAATTTTAATATCTAAGATAAGTGACCACTTTTTTAAATAATCTAAATCGTAATCAATTCTAGCTTTCATCGCATCTATTGACTGCGTTTCACCTCTAAATCCATTGATCTGCGCCCAGCCAGTAATGCCTGGTTTGACCTTATGCCGCACCATGTAACCTTTAATCACCTTACGGTACATCTCATTGTGGCTGATAGCATGAGGCCTTGGTCCCACGATACTCATTCGACCCTGCAATACATTGATAAATTGTGGCAACTCGTCTAATGATGTTTTACGCATCAATCGACCTAACGGCGTGACTCTCTCATCATTGATTGTTGCCTGCTTGACTGTCAGACCATCCTCGGCCACAGTCATTGACCTGAATTTATAAACCACGATTTCATGTCCATCCAGCCCATATCTTCTTTGCTTAAATAAAACGGGGCCCGGGGAACTAAGCTTCACTCCTAAGCTTAATATAACGAGAAACGGGGAAATAAAGCATAAGATAAATGTTGCCAGAACTACATCACTCAGTCTTTTAACAAAGCCGTTAAAACCATAAAACGGGGTCTCACACAAAGCTACGATAGGCATACCATTTATCTCATCAATTCTTGCTTGAATCAAATCTGCCATGAAGAAATCTGGCACAAAATAAATAGATGCAGTGGTGTCCTTCAGGTCATTTAATAACATCATGATTTCTAAGTGAAATGATGGTGGCAGTACTATGTATATAACGTCTATTTTATTTATTTTCACGTAGTTCGGTAATTGTGTAACGCAACCTATCGATTGACTATCTACACGTGAAAATTTTGATTGCACCTCCTCGGAAATAACATCAAAAACCCCCTTAAGCACAATACCAAGCTCGGCATTGGTATTTATTCTGTCTTGAAGTTGCTCGCCTAGTTCATTGACCCCAACAATAACAGCAGTTTTTTTGATTTTTGATATGTAGTGTTGACTAGATAAATACTTACCAGCTAATACATGAGAAGATATCAGTATTAATGGCGTAATTAAGACCCAAATCATCGTTATATCATGTGAAAATAACTCTAAATAACCCGTCGCATAACCAAAAAATAATAAAATCCCTACGATTAAAAACCACTGACCGAATGTAGCCGTTAATTCTTTACTAATACTTTTTGAATTACCCCAAGATCCCGGAAAGCTAAGCGCAAACAACATTATCGACAAGACAACATAAGGTGAAGTCAGCTTACCTTCATAATAAATCGCTAGCGAGAAAAGCGTGCTAATCATCAATACTGGGTCTATCAGTATTTTGATGAGTTGGTTTAGACTTAAGGACTTATTAAAGCGGAGTTGTTGCTTAAATCTCATAGTGCGAGCGCATGGCTTGTTCAATTAAGAACAAGTAATTTAGATGACTAATATGACATTAGTAAGTACTTTGAATGTGAAATGAGTATTCTCATATAACTGACCACCAATTATCATTTACATTGACCAGTCATTTGCATTCAGACTGCCCACAAATTGCATATTCCAATTAGCCACATTAATTTATTGATTGTGATTTTTTGGGTATTTGTTATTCGTAAAATGATCATAAAGTAATTGTAGAATTGTCTAATCCAGCATATAGCCGTTACTCTCGATACATAAAGTGACAGAATCAAACCGAATAAAAAAATTTAGACTGTCGCTTGCAAAGCAAATTCCAAAGTTTCCGAACAACAAGCATTCATTACAAATACTAGAATCTAAAGGTTTGGGTAATTTACTCATCGATTATGCAAACTGGGCAATACGCTATGTTGCAATGAGGCCTAGATTTGTAGAAATCCATCCAACGGCCACACAAGATAAACGGTGGAAAGTACTGAATTCAGAAATCAACCAATTTTTATCTAAAGTCAGAAATGGGGAAGACTTAACACCGCATTTGTCACTACAGCCACATACGCAAGGTTGCACGCCAGCGGCATCGTTATGTGGCATTGATACTAGTCGCTGGGCGGACAAAGACTTTTTACTGAATGTCATGGGTTATCATCATTTTCATCTTGGACTTAAGTTTGAGAGAAATGGGCATATTGGGAGAACCAATAATCTATTATTCGCTAGAGTAAATCGAAGTAAATTTGAAGTTATCGCGATCTTTGACCACTCAGTATTTAATACAAACCCCGATGGCTCAATGTCAGCCGAAAGAACAAGGCTTTGGAGTATTTTTGATAGACTCAGTTTATTGGGAGTGCCTGCGGGAAGTTGTGTCGTAAGTTCTCTTATAGCCACATCAGGTCACCCAGTTCAGATTGTTGAATTAGCTGGTAGGTATGCTCATTTCATTCAGAACTTTGATCGAAGTTTAGATGAGTCTGGCGCTGTGATTAAGTTGTATGAAGAAGCTGGTTTTAAATCCCCAGTAAAGTCCAAGCTTCGATGGCATTTGAACTGGCTGGATTTAGGGCTACTTGATGAGCCATCTAATCATTTTTTTGTTTTCCATCGAGGACCTAACTAGGCTTTAACAGCATCAAGCTATCGCTCTCTCCCAGCTTCGTGAAACGCTTTTCGCACTGGTGATAATAAATACTCCATCACGGTCTGATCTGCCAGCTTAATCTCAGCGACTACTTGCATGCCAGGGGCTAAATGCAGTTGGTCTTGTTCAATCTCAAGACTTTGTTTGCTGAGTTGTATCAGGGTACGGTACGCGAGTTGTGTGCTTGATGTGGATTGCTGTTGTTCCGCGCTGACCTGATTGTTGTTATTGGCTGATCTATCAGTAGCGTCAGCACTGACCTGCAATACCTTGGCATCGACCATGCCATACTTTTGGAAGGGGTAGGCGGAAAGTTTGACCTTCACTGCTTGGCCAGCATACACAAAGCCCGCATCCTCATTCTTGAGCCAGACTTCGGCTTGCAAGGCTTCATTATTAGGCACCAAGGTCATAATGACTGTACCGGGCGAGACTACTGTGCCAGGTGTGTGCGTAGCCAAATCTTTCACAATACCTGCTTGTGGGGCTTTCAGTTCCAACAAGCTGTTCCGGTGTGATTGCTTGGCCCATTCTTGTTCGAGCCGTTGGTGTTCCGCATACGTTGCCACACGTTCTGCTTCCAGCTTTTGGCGATAATCCGATTGTATTTGATTCAGACGTTTTTGTGATTGATGAATGCTGGATTGTAGGCTTTTAGCGTTGTATTCCTGCGCACGTAGGTCTTGCTCTGCTGTAATACGATCCCGCTGTTTCTCTTGACCCATGAGTTTGCCAGCAAAGCCATCTTTAACGAGTTTGTCATAGGCGGCTTCTTGAGCTTGGTAGCTAGGGAGTGTTTGTTCTAGCTTATGTTGAATTTCTCGTG
>JANOHT010000059.1:0-2790 GCA_031406605.1 Methylotenera sp.
GTCATCAAGCACTGTGCACGTTGCGTTTTAGGGAAGGCAATCACATCACGAATCGATTCAGCACCTGCCATTAACGTGACCAGACGATCTAAACCGAACGCTAGGCCACCATGCGGAGGCGCGCCGTATTGAAGGGCATCAAGCAAGAAGCCGAATTTCTCTTGGGCTTCTTCTTTGCTGATTTTTAGCGCATCGAATACTTTAGATTGCACGTCTTGTTTATGAATACGCACTGAACCGCCGCCTACTTCCCAACCGTTTAACACCATGTCGTATGCTTTTGAAAGCGCAGCACCTGGGTTAGAAACCAGCAAATCTTCATGCCCGTCTTTTGGTGCAGTGAATGGGTGATGCAATGCTGCCCAGCGATCATTCTCTTCATCGTGTTCGAACATTGGGAAATCCACCACCCATAGCGGTGCCCATGCGCGGCCATCAACATGGCCTTTATCGTGACCGACTTTAAGGCGTAATGCACCTAATGCTTCGTTGACCACTTTGGTTTTATCTGCGCCAAAGAACACGATGTCGCCGTTTTGTGCGCCGGTGCGGTCGATAATCGCTTGCAATGCAGTGACATGAATATTTTTAACGATAGGGCTTTGCAGGCCTTCTTCATTGAGTTTAGTTACGTCGTTAATCTTGATATAGGCTAATCCCTTGGCCCCGTAAATTTTCACAAACTCGGTATAAGCATCAATCTCGCTACGCGCCATGGCTGCACCGTTTGGTACGCGTAAGGCAGCAACACGGCCACCTGCCATATTGGCAGCGCCTGCGAACACTTTGAAATCTACATCTTTCATCACATCTGAAAGCTCGGTGATTTCTAGCGTTACACGCATGTCTGGTTTATCTGAACCATAACGTGTCATTGCTTCGTGAAATGACATTCTTGGGAATGCTGCCGGTAAATCTACGTTTTGCACTTTTTTCAGCATTTGTCGAATCATTTCTTCGACAATGTCCATGATTTGGTTTTCACTCATGAACGATGTTTCAATATCCACTTGCGTGAATTCCGGCTGGCGGTCTGCACGTAAATCTTCATCGCGGAAACATTTGGTAATTTGGAAATAACGGTCAAAACCTGAAACCATCAATAATTGTTTAAATAATTGTGGTGATTGCGGCAATGCAAAGAACTGACCGGCATGCACACGGCTAGGCACTAGGTAATCACGTGCGCCTTCTGGTGTTGAACGGGTCAACATTGGCGTTTCAACTTCGATGAAACCATTAGTATCTAAATAATCACGCAAGGTTTTGGCAACGCGGTAACGCAACATTAGATTCTTTTGCATTGCTGGGCGGCGTAAATCAATATAGCGATGCTGCAGACGTACCGTCTCAGTTAAGTTTTCGTCATCTAACATGAACGGTGGCGTAAGTGACGCATTGAGAATCTCAATCTCAGTGGCAATCATTTCAACTTCACCGGTTGATAAGTTAGCATTCACTGCGCCCTCAGGGCGCGCGCGCACTTCACATACCACTTTAAGCACATATTCACTGCGTACGCTTTCAGCAATCGCAAACGCAGCTTGTGCATCCGGGTTCACGACTATTTGCGCCATGCCTTCACGGTCGCGCAAGTCAATAAAGATAACGCCACCATGGTCGCGGCGGCGATGCGCCCAACCACATAAAGTAACAGTTTGGCCGATGTGTTCGCGGTTTAAATGGCCGCAGTAATGTGTACGCATAATTTTTAAGTCTTGTTGAATGATTCGTTAATATTTATTGGGAATGTTAAGGGCTTGTTTTTATATTTACTTAGGTTTTATATTTATTATTTTTCTAATCTTTGCTGGATAGTAATGTTAATGGTTCATTTTTATCTTGGCATGCGGTGCAACCACGCCCATCGAGATGATGTATTTAAGCGCTTCATCCACGCTCATTTCTAGCACGACAACTTCAGTACGTGGCAACATTAAAAAGTAGCCGCCCGTCGGGTTTGGCGTAGTCGGCACATAAACACTTACGTAATCGCCATGCAAATGATTCGCTACATCGCCCCCCGGCGCTCCTGTAACGAAAGCAATCGTCCAAGCGCCTTTACGCGGAAACTCAACCAATACCGCTTGGCGAAACGCATTGCCAGAATCTGAAAATAGTGTGTCTGACACTTGTTTCACACTGGCATAAATAGATTTCACCACAGGCACTCGCGCGAGCAAGGCTTCCCATAACAAGATTAATTGCATGCCAAAGAAATTGGTAGCGATTAAACCCGTGACAAAAATGATAAGCAATGTGAGTAGCGCACCTATACCTGGAATCTCTAAACCCAGTTGCGCTTTTGGTCGCCAGCTTTCTGGCAATAAAAACAGGCTTTGATCCATCATGCCGATTAAACTACTAAGCACCCATAGCGTAATAAACAACGGCACTAGCACCAACAAACCTGTAATAAAGTATTTTTTCATGCTTTTGTTTAAATAGATTGGGTAGGTAACAATGAAGGCAATTTAATGGCAACCACAGCCTGTAGCGCAAGCAGCCGGCGCTGCTTCAGACTTTTTTTCTACCGCCGTTTCGCTTTTGCTTGTGCTGTCTTTACTACTATCTTTAACCGTTGCGCTTTTCGAGCCGTTTTTGAAGTCAGTTGCATACCAGCCGCTGCCATTTAGCTGAAAACTGGGCGCAGATAATTGTTTGCTAAACGTTTCGGCTGCACATTCTGGGCAAGCCTCTATATTTGCTGCGCTAATTTTGCGCATTACTTCGGCTTTAAAGCCGCAGCTACTGCACTGATAATCGTAAATTGGCATAAGTAAAATTCTA
>JANOHT010000115.1:0-3373 GCA_031406605.1 Methylotenera sp.
AGCAAAATGGTACGCCAATAGCTATAACTATTACTGACAACGGTAAAGGTATGACTCTCAAGGATATTCAGGAAAAATTCCTAGTTATTGGGCGAAATAGACGGACTGACGAAGGCGATGTTCCATCAACTAAATTTTCTAGACTTCCAACCGGAAAGAAGGGCCTTGGAAAGTTAGCATTATTTGGATTGGCAAAAGAGGTTACCGTTGACACTTATAAGGACGGTCTTAAAAATAGATTTCGTTTGAATTGGGCAGATCTGCTTGCTTCAACCGATACCTATAACCCAAAGGTTGACATAGAGAATGCAGCGACGGATCAAGAATCTAAAACTATTATTCAGCTTTCTGAGTTAAAGCGAAGAAGTCCTTTTAATTTAGAAGCAATCGCTGATAGTTTGTCGCGAATTTTTATTGTTGATGCAAATTTTAAAATTAACCTCAAAGATGAAAAAGGCAATGAGGTTGTAGTTTCAGATGAGCGACGGTACGCTAATATTGAACAACAATTTACTTGGGATGAAAGTGATCTGATCCCAGCAGATAGTAACTATTTTGGTAAAGTAAAAGTATTCCTTGCTACTGGTAAGACTCCAATCCCACCAAGTTCTGGGTTGCGCGGAATTGCATTATTTTCGCGAGGAAAACTTGTTAATGCACCTGAGTATTTTTCAGATAGCACATCTAGCCATTTCTTTCAGTATTTGACAGGCTGGATTAAGGCAGATTTTATTGATTTATTACCTGAAGATGTCATTTCTACTAATCGACAAGCTCTGAATTGGGATCAACCCGATATGACAGAGTTTAAAGAGTTTCTTTCAGAATTGATCTCAAAAGTAGGGCAAGATTGGCGAAAAAAACGTGCCAACAAAAAAGACATTGAAGTTGAAAAAGTTACGGGTATTAATAAAGAGCAATGGTTCGGGACATTGCCGAATGATTTAAGAGTATCTGTGGAAGCAATTGTTAAAAGCATGGGGGATAGTGACGAGGTGTCCGAAACATTTGCTCCAGTAGTCAAAGCTTTGTATGCCATTGTTCCTGCGTACCCATTGCTACATTGGCGACATTTGCATCCAAGCATTAAAGATGGTGTTTTTGAATATTATAAAAATCAACAATATGGTCATGCTGCCGACCAAGGCGCAAAGCTTTACGCTGCGATTATCAAAAAATTAGCTGCTACAGATAAAGATGGAACGGATTTAGCTGGTTTTTTTGCATGCAGTTTCGATAAAGCCACAAAAACTGTTATCAACGCACCTACTATTCCTGTGAACGATCTCAGCAATGAGTCTTTGCGAAATATACAAGAAGGCCAAGGGCACCTAACACGTGGATTAATGCAAGGCTTTAGAAATCCAATTAACCATGGACCGATGTCTGCGGTCGTGCCAGGATTGATTTCCGAACTGGATTGTTTGAATATTCTGAGCTTAGTTTCATATTTGGCTGCAAAACTCGAATATTCAGAGAATTTGCCTAATAATTGAAGTTATTAGTGCCGATAGCCGGCGTATTTATTGCATAAACAGCTATAAAATAAATAGCAAAATAAGTTCAAATATGCGCCGCTTCGCGCAAAGCCTGGCTCGCCCACTGGTTCAAACTCATGCCTTTCACCTGCGCTGCCACCAAAGCCGCGCCGTGCACTTCGGGCGGGACGCGTAGCATCAGTTTGCCGCTGGCGGGTTTTTGGGCGGGGCGGTTTAGCTTTTCGCAGGTGACTAAATAATCATCCACCGCTGCGCCAAACGCATCGCGCAAATCTTGCACGTTGTCTGCGTGAAAGCCAATCACATCGGTAATCCCAGCAATATGTCCAACGAAGCAGGCGTCTTCGTCGCTGTATTCAATGTGGGCTGCGTAGCCTTTGTAGGTCATGGGTTTCATGGGTGAATTATGAGTCAATTTCACTGTATTTAAAAGCAGTAAATCGCTAAATGTAGTCAAGTGCGTTAAAATGCTGTTTTATAGTGCTAAATGTGCCTCTAGCCGGCGTATTTATTGCCTAAACAGCTATTAAAAATATAGCAAAATTTTACCCTTCAAAAGCCCCCAAATGACCCAAGATTCAACCCCAATCCAACCCACCGACCCCAAAAAACCAACCCTGTGCGAGCCCTGCGCTGGGATTCAGCAAAACTGGCGTCGTGCGCCTGGGCATGTGGAGTTGATTCAGGGGGTTAACCGCAAGGCGGAGCGTAGCCATGGGCAGGTGACGATTACGCGCTACTGGTGTGAGCGCTGCGGCACGGCTTGGGATTATGAGAACAACAAAGTCAAGATGGACGCGGGCTGGTCGGTGGTGCCGGGGGCGAGAAGGGGTTAAAACTTCGAATTTTAGGGATGATTTAGGCCTCTAGCCGGCGTATTTATTGCCTAAATAGCTATTAAATTTATAGCAAATTGTGTGGTTTCGTGCGAGTATACTGAGTTCACTGAAAGCAAATTATCCAACAAGCTGTTGGATAATCGGATGTAGAAGTTATGCAGCAGACTACTGATAATATATGCCTATGAGCAGCTCTTCCATTGATCTCACCTCCCTGCGCAAAGCTTTGGCGCAGTTGAGCGAAGCGTTGGTTTTTTGGCATGGGCGCGCTGAGGGAGATGCGCTGAAGCCGCATTTGCGCTCAGCGGTGATTCAAAGTTTTGAGTTCACCTATGAGCTGGCTGTCCGCAGCACCCGCCGAGTGCTGATTGAGCGGGCTGAATCAGCAGATTTAGTGAATGATTTGAGCTTTAGCGACTTGTTGCGCCGCGCTTTGGATGCTGGCTTGCCTATGCCGCTGGACACATGGCGGCACTGGCGCGACATGCGCAACGCTACTTCCCACGCTTATGACGAATACCGGGCGAATGAGGTGGCTTTGGCAGCGGCAGAGTTTGCTGCAGATGTGACTTTGCTGCTGAAGGCGCTGGAATCATGATTGAAAATATCTCTCTGACCGACCAACAAACCGCCGAAGTTTGCGACATTTTGCGGTCTGTTTTGATGCAATCGCCTATAAAAACACCCGAAAGCAAGACTATAAAAGCTTGGGTTTTTGGCTCACGCGCTACGGGGCGGGCTAGGCCGTATTCAGACTTAGACATCCTCATCTCCAGCCCCGCACCGCTGGATTGGCGCGCCAGAGCCGATTTGCAAGACGCTTTTGAAGCCAGCAACTTGCCGTTTCGCGTCGATGTGGTGGAAGAAGCCCGCCTAGCACCCACCTTAGCGCCTCGTGTACTGGCAGAGCGGCAGTATTTGCCGATTTAACAGTTTTAGGGCTGCTTCATGCCCTTATTTCCTATCTAGCCAGCGTATTTATTGCCTAAGTAGCTATTAAATATATAGCGTTTATGGGCTTATTGCTTTGCTATT
>JANOHT010000125.1:0-7929 GCA_031406605.1 Methylotenera sp.
TCCATGAGAGACCAAACAAGCCGTTTTTTCACGATGGTCAACTACCACTGCCCAATCGTAAATACCTAACATCATCTGTGGTATTAATCCATTTTCCAGACCAAGATCAGCTAATTTTGCTTCGCGGCGCATTAAATCATAACCAAAGTAACCAACAGCGCCACCACTAAATGGCAGGCTATTTTGTGCCGCCTGATATGGTGCTAATAACTGGTTAAGCACTACAAAAGGGTCATCATGGCTAATCTTTGTTTGACCATTTTGTACAATTTCCGTATGGATCTCATTCGAAATTTCAACAGTACTGATTGTGATAAAAGGATCAGCGACCAAAATATCATAGCGGCCATATTGACCTTGAGGTTGACCGCTATCTAAAAAAATCGCCCAAGGTTTATGACTTAAACGCGTAAATAGATCTGCAGTGTTAGAGCGATATTTTAGATGGTATTTAAGTAAGGGCATGCTAATGAAGTCTGATTTTATGTTTTACTGATACTAAGTTTGTGGATGCAGGGGTTATAGCTACTTGATTTTTAAATGCCAGATAAGCAACCGCAACAGCAGGTAAGCAAACACTAGCCCAGTGCGTTGTATTTTTCAAATTAAGTAACGAAGCATCAATATCATTTTCCAGATTATTTTCGATCAATTCTGCAATATCAACATATTGAATCTTAATTAAAGATGCAATTTCTTTTGCTAAAAAACTTCCCGTCCCTGCGCCAACAATTACCATCCTGCTAGTTTGATCATTGTTTTTTATACGTGAAATATGTTTATCCGCAACTGCTTTTAAACGAAGCAACTGTTGTGTCTTAAATTCATGAGCTAACGCAATCCAAGCATCTAAATTAGCGTCTTCCATATCATGTCCTATCATACGCGCAATGCGCCGCGCACTTGATAATTCGGATTTATCTTTTCCATCAGCGGTATCTGCCATGTCGTCTGCGGCTTGTAAATCTCCAGCCAAACGGTACACGTCCGCTGTCGTTGCAAAATACTCTGCCGCAACTGACGTCACGTTATTCTTAAAGTTAACTTTTTGTGCCACGGCCATTAAGGGTGTACGAACCACGCCGGTGTAAACCAGCTCTTCTGTTTGCATGCGCGATGCATCTGTGTAACCCAAGCAAGTTGGATGATTATTTTCCAATAGAACAAAATCAGACGTCGTGCTACCAATATCAACCAATAAGCCATGTTGAGATTTTTGTAATTTCTGCAATTGCAAACCAATATAATTGGCACTGGCGAGCCAGTTAGCTGATGCGATATGTCGCCAATGTTGATCCACTTCAGCTAATGCCACAAAACGAGCATCTGCCGCATTGATGTCAAATAGTCCTGCATAAAACAGTGTGTTACCCATTAATTTAGCATTCATCACATTACTGATTGCTTTAACACCTGCTTGGCGATTAGCAAATAAATCCACCAGTTCGCCTGTCATCGTAATAGCGTGTAGCAAGGGCTGATGTGTGAATGTGTTTAATACCACATCAATCGCAGCCTCCAGCTCAAACAAACCGCGCCAAAGTGCACAAGGCACTTGCACTACTTTTAGTAATATTCCATTAGCATCAAGCAACGCCGCTTTTAAATGCGCCCCACCGACATCCCAACCTATGATTTGATTATCCATGGCGGCTTAATTTATGCTCAGTTAGTCCATTAACACTGATTTCTACCGATTTATTTGCTAAATTTTCGGGTAATTTAAAAGTTGGATTATCTATTAAATCCAATATCAACTGTGCTGGATTGCAATTGAGTGATTCGCGCAAACCAATGTAAGAGGTGGTGATTCTGGGGTTGATTTCCACTACATAAATAGCTTCACCATTGACAATCACATCGATACCGATATAACCATTTAAGCCAGGTAATGCCTTTGCAATGCGATTAGCCAGTGTTTCAAAGGTGGCTTGATAAGTACTTAAGCCATTCACCACTGAACCTTGATATTGAATTGACGCTCGATTGGCCTTTGTCTCGATTGCAATCATCTGCTGATTACAGCTTAATACCCAAGCTTTTCCAGCTTTGCACAATACAGAAATACTGGCTGGAATACCTGTTTGGAATGGCTGAATGACATTACTAGCTTGTTTTTCTGGATTAAGATTCAACCAATCTAACAAAACCGAAAAGTCACTGAAATAGAAAGTGTCATTACACCCTGCTCCATCATTGGGTTTAACAACATACCCATGCTTAAATGATTCATCAGGCACGAAATTAGATTCCATTAACTCATTCGCACGATAAGTAGGCATCGTCAGAATGTTTGTATTTTTTAGCATTTCAAACATTGCATACTTACTGCTGGCAATGTCTACCGCATACTGGTTGCAACCGAGATTTTTAGCTTTGCTCGCTTCGATTATTTTTGTCAACCCAGACAGCGCCCCATCGGTTTCAGGTGCAACTATCAATGCCGCATCGCATGTTTGCAATAACCCTTGCCAAATCTCCATTGGATTAGATTTTTCATCTATCCATACAGCTTGCGAAGCTTGTGCAGGCAAGCTCATCCTAGCATCGCAAGTAGTGATAATCTCAACATCTTCAAGCAGACTAAAATCTTGTAACAAAGCATCTCGCATGAGCGTGCCTTCTCGCAATAATGACGCTGGCAAAGGTGCATCGTTCAAACCGCCAGCTGTGATATATTCCAATAGTAATATCTTCAAAAAAATCTCACACTCAAACTTATACTAAAATATTCCATGGAAATTATCCCTGTCATCGATTTAATGCACGGACAAGTAGTACACGCACGCTTTGGGCAGAGACAACATTACCAGCCAATTCAATCGAAACTGTGCCACTCAAGTGCACCGATAAATATTGTCAGCGCCTTACTTGAATTATACCCATTTGAACGCCTCTATATCGCCGACCTTGGTGCAATACAGGGGCAAAGTAATCACTTTCAAACAATACAGCTAATAAAAGATGAGTTTCCGCATCTTGAGATATGGCTGGATAGTGGGATTAGCCGTGTGGATGCTCTCCACGCTTTAAAAGATTTTCCAGTAAGCCACGTAATAGGCAGTGAAAATATTACATCCATTGACGCTATGATTGATTTGAAACAAATACTTGCAGGGGAGTTTATACTGTCGCTAGACTTTAATGCGCAAGGCTTCTTAGGTCCTATTGATTTATTGAACAACGCTCAATACTGGCCGAAAAAAATCATCGCTATGACTTTAGCCAAAGTGGGTAGTGATCAGGGAGTAGATTTACAGCGATTAAAATCGTTCATAGATGAAAAGTTTGTTCATCTCGTTTATGCAGCGGGTGGAATCAGAAATTTGGATGATTTAAAACTAATAAGTGAAATAGGCGCTACCGGCGCACTCATTGCAAGTGCGCTTCACACCAAACAACTCACTAACGCAGATATCACCTATGCAAGCAACACGCTTTAACAACCACTCCATCAAGATCACTTGGCTTGGAATGGGTGCGCTGAATCTTTATATTTTTGGAGTAAATCATCTACTCTGGGCTCACGCATCACGGCGTTTTTAATTGCCTGTTTGGTAGCCCGATAATTCCAATCCTGCACACGTTTATCATCATCAGCTTTGCGATCTATGAATACACCAACACAAATAAAGACATCTTCTGCTTCATCTTTAGGAATCGTACCATCGGCCACAGAATCCATGACCGCCATTGATACACCACGTTGAGCTGGGCCAAACATCTGCAATGCTTGCTTACCATTTTTTATGGTAACTTTATTAAACATGACGGTTGCAGGCTTAGTCATCATATTCGGCGCAGTAATTGCCAACAGTCCATTAGCACCATCTTTTTGATCAGTAAGTGCACGACAGAATGCCTGTTCAGCAGGACTACCACGTGGTCCCATCAGCAAGTCAATATGTGCAACATTGAGCAAATCCAAACCATTGCCATCTGCACGATTTTCAATCACTAGCGCTTCTCCTACTAAAACGCGATCGATAACGGCCATTTTAATTCTCCTTTTTGAAAAGTTATCTTTCAAAACCAGATACAACTTTCGTATCCCAAAAGTAAGACAATTAAATGGCACGTAAGTGCAAATTTTCTATGCTTTTCAGTAAGATATATAGGTAACACAGACGAAAAAAACGAGTGGCTAACCACTCGTTTTAATGTGCTCTGAAACAGAATATATTATTCTAGGTTTGCGTGAATCGCGCGCATGCCTTCTTCAGTCAAACCTTTTGCTTCGATAATGTCGCCAATAGCACCTTCTAAGTAAAGTAAAGTTGATAGCTCAAATTGTGAGCCCATCGGCATACCTTTTGTTAGTGGGAAGCTACTGTCATTACCGATTTGAATGGTTAAATCAGCTGCATCTGCCATTGGTGAAGATTTTTTCATTGAAATCACCACTAATTTAGCACCTACAGATTTTGCTTTTTTAACAAATGGCAATAAAGTTTCTGTGCCGCCTGAACCTGATACCAACACCAACAAATCACCTGCTTTAATAGCAGGAGTCACGATCTCGCCGATCATATTTACGTTGTAGCCAGAGTGTACTAAGCGCATCGCAAAGAAGCGTGAAACAAGTAATGAACGCCCTGCACCGCCAATAAAAATTCGCCCTGCTTCATCAACCAATTTTAATAATTTTGCTGTGTTGCTTTTATCTGTTTCTGACAAGATAGTGGTGAGTCTATCCAAAATTAATTTTTGATGATCCATGATATTTCCTTAATTATTCAACAGTTATTATAGTATTAGTCTTCATCGTATCAAAAAAAATCCTGACCCATTACTGAGTCAGGATTTTTTATTTACTCATCTCAATAATTGCTTATTGGGCTTAGTTAATTGCTATTGGTTATTGAAAACCAATGCTTAACTTAAGCGTGAGCGATAGCTGTGATTTCAGCAGCTGAAGCAGCAGGATCTGCAGCGCCGTAGATAGCAGCACCAGCAACAATGATCGTTGCACCAGCATCACGTACTTGAGCAGCTGTTGCAGCTTTAACGCCACCAGCAACTGAAATTTCAACGCCTAGGTTTAATGAAGCAACTAAAGCTAAGTCAGTGAATGGTGTTTGACCAGCAGCTAGTTGATCTAAACCTGTGTGAACGCCAATGATGTGAGCACCAGCAGCAACAACAGCTTTAGTAACTGCAGCTTTATCAGCAACGTTGATCAAGTCAACTTGTGCTTTTTTGCCGTATTTGTTTGCAACATCGATTACACCTTTGATAGTACCAATATCAGCACAACCAAGAACTGTACAGATGTCTGCACCAGCTTTGTAGAAAGGCTCAGCTTCGTAAAAACCAGCATCCATAGTTTTTAAGTCAACTAAGATTTTGTTGTTTGGGAATTTAGCGCGTAAAACTTCAAGTAATTTAACACCGTTATGCTTGATGCATGGTGTACCAATTTCAAGAATGTCCACGTGTGGAGCAACTGTAGTTGCTAATGCAACTGTTGCGTCAAAATCTAATGAATCTAATGCCATTTGGGTTAAAGCCATGGTGTTTCTCCGGTTAATAATTTTTAGGGTGTTACAGATTATTGCTATTTTCGTAAAAAATTTAAACCACATTTAATCTCTGATTAAATGCCTGTTACTAAATTTTTAAATTACAAAAAATTCGTACTAAACAAATTTAGTGCTACAAAAAACTGGACACTTATAGTAAATGTCCCGTAAACATATGTCAATTCTAAACTTGCCTGATTACGCTTTTATTACAAAATAATTACTACTTGCCGCTTTGCACACTTATAGTTTTGCGCTTAAAGCTGCTTCAAGTTTGTTTTGGTCCACAACAAAACCACGGATACCTTCAGCTAATTTTTCAGTAGCCATTGCATCTTCGTTCAATTGGAAGCGGAACTCTTCTTCAGTCAATCTTGCTGGTGGCGTTGATTTAGCACCGGCATCGCTTAACATGCGCACTAATGTGCCTTCTGTTGCAGCCAAGTCTTGCAATAAGTTTGGTGAAACAGTTAAGCGATCGCAACCTGCTAAAGCAATCAATTCACCTGTATTACGGAAAGATGCACCCATCACTACAGTTTTGTAGCCATGCTCTTTGTAATATGCATAGATAGCGCGTACTGAAACTACACCTGGGTCAGTTTCCTGTGTGTATGTTTCACCAGTTTTAGCTTTGTACCAGTCTAAGATACGGCCAACGAATGGAGATATCAAGAATACGCCAGCTTCAGCACATGCACGCGCTTGACCGAAACCGAATAGCAACGTCAAATTACATTGGATGCCTTCTGTTTCTAAAATCTCACCCGCTTTGATACCTTCCCATGTTGATGCTAATTTGATCAACACGCGCTCTTTACCAACACCAGCTTCTTGGTAGAACTTGATAAGTTTACGGCCTTTAGCCACCATTTTCTCAACGTTGAATGACAAACGTGCATCCACTTCAGTAGAGATACGGCCTGGTACAACTTTAGAAATTTCGATACCGATCAACACTGCTAATTTGTCAGCTGCGTTTTCGATCTGCACTTCTTTGCTGCCACCTTGTGCTTTTGCATAAGCAATTGACTCTTCGATCAGGTGCGCATATTGTGGCAAAGTACTTGCTTTCAATAACAATGATGGATTAGTAGTTGCATCAACGGGTTTTACACTTTTAATTGCTTCTACATCGCCTGTATCGGCCACGATTGTAGTCATGCTTTTCAATTGTTCTAATAAATTTGCCATCACTTGCCTCCTGAAAATTATTTATTTTGACTTTAAGCTTCTTAGACTTGACTGCATCTTTTCTTAATTACATGTTTTAGATTACACATGTGTCTGGAAAGATATACATGCTTTACAAGCATCGGTCTTATACAAAATCTAACGCGATATTATATCTGAAAAGCGAGGGATTGTCTTTATTCCGCCTCATTAATCACCTCTTTAGGCTACATAGATTTAGAAGATTAGTGAAGCTAACACTGTAGCTACAGTAAAATCTGCGCTTGTACCCGGGTTAATGTTTCTTTTTTTAAGAGAAGCGTCCCAATCTAATAATTTCTTATGTACTAATTTAGGATTTTCAGCCATCAGGAAAGCACTTTCAAATGGCTGTGCTTCCAACATCACACTAGCTGCAAATGCTTCACCATACTTTCTGGCAATATGTGTATCCAAGCGATGCGCTAAAAAATCCAAATACAAAGCGGTGGTTGCCCAGGCTGGGTTTTGCCAGCGCGCGATTGCCTTGGTGTAACTCTGCAATCCAAATACCACAATGTCTTGGTAGGCATTTGCATACTGCCATGCAATTCGATCTTTATGCGCGGCAACCCGCATCATCTCTAGCAAAGTAACATTTGGTATTTCATTAACATCATGCTGATGACTGCTGCCTAAACCAGCAGGGTTAGCTAGTACAATGGCTTTTGCAGTAAGTGCCGCATCTTGAACTGTGAGTTGACTTAATGTATGGATTAAATTCTCTTCAAATGATAACGTTGAATTTCCTAACAAAGCTGCGTGAATCAGCGGTGCGCATAACAGAATCACACCTAAATTGGTATTCAAACCGACTGCTTTTTGAGTCGCTTCTACAGCCAGATAAATACGCTCGCCCACTGTCAGATCTGGCTGGGCAATTATGGACGCCGATGCATCCGCGCTCTTGATGAAATCATATATGGTCATGCCATGGCCATCGGCAAAAATATGTACGTTACCTGGCTTTAACGCTTGTAATTCAGCCATGCATGCGTTTTTATAAGCATGCGCCAAGTGTTCGGCTGTTAAGGATTTCTGCATGTTGCTTTCGGCCTAAGTATTAATTCAATTTACTCAAAAAATCATCTACCAGCAATGCAGCGATATTGACCTGAGTCACGCTTTGCAAGCCTTTCCATGCTGGAATGCTATTCACTTCCAGCACATAATATTCACCCGTTTCTGCTTGAAT
>JANOHT010000140.1:0-2351 GCA_031406605.1 Methylotenera sp.
CCATAGGCCAACATCAATTAAAAGCTTTATTAAAGCAAGTTGAGTTTGCGATGGCACAGCAAGACATTCGTTATTATTTGAATGGCTTATTATTTGAAGTCTCTGGTAATCGTTTGAATATTGTCGGTACGGATGGTCACCGTTTGAGTTTTACTTCAACAGAATTAAAAGAAAGCTACGAAAAACAAGATATTATCTTACCGCGCAAAACCGTAGTTGAATTGATAAAGTTGTTAGATGACAGCGAAGAGGATGTGCAAATTGAAATATCTAGCAATCAAGTGAATTTTAGTTTCGGCAGTTTTAAATTGATATCAAAAGTGATTGACGGTAAGTTCCCAGACTACAATCGTGTGATTCCCACCGGACATCAAAACTCATTTACAACGGATAGAGTAGGTGTTTTGTTAGCAATGCAACGCGCTTCAATATTATCGAATGAAAAATATCGTGGTATTCGCATGGTATTGAGTAATAACAACCTAAAGTTAATAAGTACTAATAGCGATCAAGAAGAAGCAGAAGAAGAATTAGAAGTAAGTTATAACGGCGATACCCTGGATATTGGCTTTAATGTGACGTATTTAATTGATGTATTAAATAATACCAATAGTGAGCAAGCGACTTTTTCTTTTGCAGATGCAAACAGCAGTTGCTTGATTACTGTACCTAATAATTTAGATTACAAGTATGTAGTAATGCCAATGCGCATATAAGTTATTACTTAATTTGTTTCACGTGAAACAAACAATTTAAATACAAGAAATTACTAAATATTTATAAAGATATACACAAAGTTAACTTAAATAAAGACAACTAGCATGGCTGAAAACAAAGCAGTATCACCAGATTACGATTCATCCAGTATTAAAATTCTTGAAGGCTTAGATGCAGTACGTAAACGCCCAGGTATGTACATCGGCGATACTTCTGATGGCTCTGGTCTACATCATATGGTGTTTGAAGTGCTGGATAACGCGATTGATGAAGCGTTGGCGGGACATTGTAATGATATTAAAGTGACTATTCATCTAGATAACTCGATTAGCGTGACTGATAACGGTCGCGGTATTCCAACAGATATTAAGTTCGATGATATTAAAGCTGTAAAACGCTCTGCCGCAGAAATTGTAATGACAGAACTGCATGCTGGCGGTAAGTTCGACCAAAATTCATATAAGGTATCTGGTGGTTTGCATGGTGTGGGCGTATCCGTAGTGAATGCTTTGTCTGATTGGTTACGGCTCAAAATTTATCGTAATGGCGAAGTGCATCAAATGGAGTTTCAACGCGGTGTAGCAATGGCGCCGCTAGCGCAAACCGGAACAACTGAAAAGCGCGGCACCGAAGTACATTTTTTAGCTTCAGTAGAAACTTTTGTTTTAGTTGAATACCACTTTGAAATTTTAGCTAAACGCATTCGTGAATTATCATTTCTAAATAACGGTGTAAAAATTGAGTTAATTGATCAACGCCACGACAGAAGTGAAAACTTTGCCTATTCGGGTGGTATTAAAGGGTTTGTGGAATACATGAACCGCACTAAATCCGTATTACACCCGAAGACTTTTTATGCGATGGGTGAAAAAGATGGCATGACGATTGAAGTCGCCATGCAGTGGAACGACTCATACTCTGAAACAGTACAGTGCTTTACTAATAACATTCCACAACGTGATGGCGGCACACATTTAACGGGTTTACGTACCGCAATGACGCGCACACTGAATCAATACATTGAACAAACTGAAATGGCTAAAAAAGCTAAAGTTGAAACGATGGGCGATGATATGCGCGAAGGTATTTGTTGCGTATTGTCAGTTAAAGTACCAGATCCGAAATTTTCATCACAAACAAAAGACAAGCTAGTTTCCAGTGAAGTACAACCTGTGGTTTCAGAAGTAGTATCGGCCAAATTGGCCGAATTCTTACAAGAAAACCCAGTAGACGCTAAAATCATCGTTGGAAAAATCGTAGACGCTGCTCGCGCCCGCGAGGCAGCTCGTAAAGCCCGAGAAATTACCCGTCGAAAAGGGGTAATGGATACCATGGGGTTACCAGGCAAGTTGGCAGATTGCCAAGAACGTGACCCAGCAAAATGCGAAATTTACTTAGTTGAGGGTGATTCTGCCGGCGGCTCAGCCAAACAAGGGCGTGATCGTAAATTTCAAGCAATTTTGCCACTCAAAGGTAAAATTTTAAATGTAGAAAAAGCACGTTTTGATAAACTAATAGGCTCTCAAGAAATTGCTACACTCATTACTGCACTAGGCACCAGCATAGGAAAAGCCGACTTTAATGCAGAAAAGTTACGCTACCACCGCATCATCATCATGACCGATGCAGACGTA
>JANOHT010000158.1:0-4368 GCA_031406605.1 Methylotenera sp.
AGAGTACGTTGGTAATCATATTGCCATTCACAATGCAGATGCGCTTAAATTTGACTTCTCAAGCTTGGGAGCAAATTTAAGAGTTACCGGCAACTTGCCGTATAACATTTCTACACCTATTCTTTTTCACCTGCTAGATAATGTTGCGCATATCACTGATATGCACTTTATGCTGCAAAAAGAAGTCGTTGAGCGTATGGTTGGTGAGCCGTCAACGCCAGCTTATGGCCGTTTGAGTGTCATGCTGCAATATCGTTTACGCATGGATTACCTCATTACTGTACCGCCAGAAGCATTCGAGCCTGCCCCCAAAGTGGAGTCAGCCTTTGTTCGCTGTGTACCCCATGCCGTTTTGCCTTATGTAGCAAAAGATGAAGCATTATTTGCAAAAATAGTCACTGCTGCATTTGGCCAGCGCCGTAAAACTTTGCGTAACACACTTAAAGGTTTGCTTGATGACGATGGATTTACTGCGCTCAATATAAGCTCACAACTACGTGCAGAAAATTTAAGCGTTGCAGAATTTGTAGCGATTGCAAATTACCTCACCTGATATTTTCAGAACCAGATATTTCAAACCAGTATATTTCAGACTGATATAATTTACATAAATAAAATTCAACCTTAATTCAAATCAACTATCGTTAGGACATCATCTTGAGAATTATTCTTTTAGGCGCACCAGGCGCAGGTAAAGGCACACAAGCCACGCATTTACGCGAAAAATTCAATATTCCACAAATTTCAACTGGTGACATGCTACGCGCGGCTGTTAAAGCTGGCACGCCGTTAGGCCTAGAAGCTAAAGCATTTATGGATAGCGGTGGCTTAGTGCCAGATGAAGTAATCATTGGCCTGGTGAGCGAGCGTATTAAAGAAGCTGACTGCAAAAACGGCTTCTTGTTTGACGGTTTTCCACGCACTATTCCACAAGCTGAAGCCATGAAAAATGCAGGCGTTGGTATTGATTATGTGGTTGAGATTGATGTGCCAGATGAGGCAATTGTAGAGCGCATGAGTGGTCGCCGTTCACACCCAGCAAGTGGTCGTACGTACCACGTTAAATTCAATCCGCCAGAAGTTACAGGTAAAGACGATGTTACTGGCGAAGACTTAGTGCAGCGTGACGACGATAAAGAAGAAGTCGTCAAAAACCGCTTAAATGTGTATCACAGCCAAACTAAACCATTAGTAAAATACTATGTAGATTGGGCAAACAGCGGCTTAGCTGGTGCGCCTAAACATGTGTTTGTGAATGGTATAGGCGAGATGGAAACAATTAAGAATAATATTTTTGCGCAGTTAATATAAGAATATCGGTGTGCAAATAAAATACTTTGCACACCCTACGCTTGCTAAATTTATTTGTAAAAAAATGCAAGTTGCAGTGCTAGGCTTTTGCTTCCAATTGATTTTTAGGAGCAAAAGTTATGAAAATTGAAAGATACACCCTCCCACAAGTTATTCAAAGTTGTCTAGCGTCTTTTGACACCATAGTTACTTTTAGTGACAGAAGCAATCGAGTATCAGTATTTGTTGACGATAAAAACGGTCAAAGACTCTTAAATATCGAAAATTTGATTACTCGACGCATTTTAAAACCAGAAGGTATGCAAAGCCTAATTACGCATATTAAAACAAACCTTAAAGAAGGCTCATAAGTCTATAGATTAAAAAAATTGCTTTTTTAATCTAACGAGCATAGCCTTGATTTCATCTAGGCTATGCTCGCTTATTATGCTTTGTTAAACATATTATCTAATTAAAGCTTAATTACCTCAATACTACTTGGACTCTGCCTGCACACAACGAAATTGAATTTCTGCAGAAGCATAATGACCATTCTCAACATCCTTCGAAGTGCTTGCTCCTGGAATCATAGTTAAACCCTTTTCAGCACAAAACTTAGTGGCATCTTGAAAGAATCTTGCTTTTACTGCGCTCCCTGAAAAATCTGTAAATTTACCTAAACCACCAATCATGTATTGATCACCTCCAAGAGCTACAAAACCATCCGTTCCAGTTGTGGCGCAGCCGCTTAATAAAAAAGTTACTGAAATAGTTAGCGCTATTACTGATTTTTTCATCACAGAAGTTTCCTTAATTGTTAATACTTAGTTTATTGTAGTGATGATTTTTAAATTGCGAAAGTGCAGTGGATATTTGATATATTTCCTTCACGCAATAACTTGCCCTCAAATAACAATTCCCCCTGCTGTCGTGCCGAGTAGCGCAGTCTTAATGGGAGATTTCGGTAATCGGCTGTTTGAACGTAAGCTAGTTTCCGATTGCCGCCCATTAAGGCGAGCAACGCAGGAAATAAGCGACAGGGGGTAGCCTTTTCTTTGGTTACTTTCTTTTGGCTAAGCAAAATAAAGTAACTCGCAAGCCCTGTAAAAGTCGCGCGAAAGCGACCAACAACCAATACATATAAACCCAAAGCCACTAGATTCTGACTTTCGTCGGAATGACAGAAAATGGTTCCATGTCATGCGCGGAATGACTAGCACCCTGCTTAGAGGTATAATCTTTGAATCTAAAATTTACCTCTAAGTCTCGCACATGCAACAGCAATATCCTTTCAAAGACATTGAGCAACAAGCCCAAACTTATTGGGAACAAAATCAATCCTTCGCCGCTTCTGAAAAATCTGATAAACCTAAATACTATTGTTTATCGATGTTTCCGTATCCATCAGGTCGTCTGCACATGGGCCATGTGCGCAACTACACGATTGGTGATGTATTGAGCCGTTTTCATAAAATGAAGGGCTTTAACGTCATGCAACCGATGGGTTGGGATGCGTTTGGTTTACCTGCTGAAAATGCTGCGATTAAAAATAATACGGCGCCTGCAGCTTGGACGTATAGCAATATTGAGCACATGAAAACACAGCTTAAGCAATTGGGCTTAGGCGTAGATTGGAACCGTGAGATTGCGACTTGCAAACCTGAGTATTACAAATGGGAGCAGTGGCTATTCACCGAGCTTTTCAAAAAAGGTCTCATTTATAAAAAAACATCCTCTGTCAATTGGGATCCAGTAGATGGAACGGTGTTAGCCAATGAGCAAGTCATTGATGGTCGCGGCTGGCGCAGTGGCGCATTGGTAGAAAAGCGCGATATTCCACAGTACTTCATGAAAATCACGGCCTATGCTGAAGAGTTGTTAAACGACTTGGATAAACTGGATGGCTGGCCTGAGCAAGTAAAAACCATGCAACGCAACTGGATAGGCAAAAGCTACGGTTGCGAGGTTGAGTTTCCTATCGTTGGTCAAAGTGGAAATTTAAAGGTATACACCACTCGTCCAGATACATTGATGGGCGCGACTTATGTGGCAGTAGCTGCAGAGCATGCACTTGCAACATTGGCTGCGCAAAACAATCCTGCACTGGCTGACTTTATCGCAGAATGTAAACGCGGTAGCGTGGCTGAGGCAGACGTTGCTACAGCCGAGAAAAAAGGCATGGATACAGGCTTATTCGTGACGCATCCATTGAATGGCGAACAATTGCCAGTGTGGGTTGCGAACTATGTATTGGCGAGCTACGGCGAAGGCGCTGTAATGGCCGTGCCAGCACATGATGAACGTGATTTTGAGTTTGCCAAAAAATATAGCTTACCGATTAAAGCCGTGATTAAACATGCAGACGATGATGTTTTGCCGATGACAGAACATGGTGTTTTGTTCAACTCTAACTCAGAGTCTGCTGAATTCAATGGCTTAAATTTTGAGCAGTCTTCTGATGCGATTTCATCTGCATTAAGCGCAAAAAACTTAGGCAAAAAACGTACGCAATTCCGTTTACGCGATTGGGGCATCTCACGCCAGCGCTATTGGGGTTGTCCAATTCCAATCATCCATTGTGCAAGCTGTGGCGAAGTGACCGTGCCTGCTGACCAATTACCGGTTGTATTGCCAGAAGATGTAGTGATGGACGGCGTAGGCTCGCCGATTAAAAAAGACCCGAGTTTTTTTGAGACCACCTGCCCTACTTGCGGTGGCAAAGCGACGCGTGAAACAGATACTTTAGATACATTCTTTGAATCATCCTGGTACTTTGCACGTTATGCGAGCTTTGATAGCAACACAGTGATGGTAGATGAACGTGCGAATTATTGGTTACCAGTAGATCAATATTTAGGCGGTATTGAGCATGCAATTTTGCATTTGTTATATGCGCGATTCTTTAACAAGTTAATGCGCGATGTTGGGTTAATTAAGAATGACGAGCCATTTACCAACTTGCTCACGCAAGGCATGGTATTAAAAGATGGCTCTAAAATGAGTAAATCTAAAGGTAATACCGTAGACCCGCAAGAATTGATTGATACTTATGGCGCAGATACCGCACGCTTATTCATG
>JANOHT010000171.1:0-5338 GCA_031406605.1 Methylotenera sp.
TTTTGCTACTTGTTGCTTTAATTCGTCCTGCGTATAGGCCATTTTAGTTAAATCCTTATAATTTCTTTATAATTGCAAACATCTAATACTATAACACCGCAGGGTAATGATTGAAAATTGCCAAACTAACGCAAAACTCATCATTAACTTTGCCACAAAATAAAATACGCCATGAATGAACCATTACTGAACATCAACGAATATTTAAGCAAGATCCAAAATTCCCGCGTGTACGATGTCGCTAAAATTACGCCGCTAGAATTACAAACCAATTTATCTAAGCGTATACACAACAAGGTATTGTTAAAACGTGAAGATATGCAGTCTGTATTCTCATTCAAGTTGCGTGGTGCTTACAATAAAATGGTTAATCTGCCGGCAGAGGTACTTGCAAAAGGTGTTATTGCAGCTTCTGCAGGTAATCATGCCCAAGGTGTTGCATTAGCGGCACAAAAGCTCAAATGCCGTGCCGTGATCGTTATGCCCACCACAACACCTCTCATTAAAATCAACGCGGTAAAAAGCCGTGGTGCAGAAGTAGTGCTGTTTGGTGACAGTTACTCTGATGCCTACACGCATGCGCTAGAACTTGAACAAGCTGAAGGCCTGACTTTTGTACACCCGTATGACGACCCCGACGTGATTGCTGGCCAGGGTACGATGGCAATGGAAATTCTTAACCAGCATCCGGAACCTATCCACGCCATATTCTGCTGTGTCGGCGGCGGCGGCTTGTTGGCTGGCGTTGCTGCCTACATTAAAGCAGTTCGCCCTGAAATCAGGGTGATCGGCGTTGAAGCAAAAGATGCTGAAGCCATGACAGAATCACTTAAGTTAGGTAAACGAGTGATGTTGGACCAAGTAGGCTTGTTTGCTGATGGTGCGGCCGTGAAGCAAGTAGGCAAACATACTTTTGCACTATGTCAGCAATATGTGGATGAGATGATTGTTGTTGATAACGATGCGATATGCGCTGCCATTAAAGACGTATTTGAAGATACACGTAGCATTTTAGAACCTGCTGGTGCACTAGCTACGGCAGGCATTAAAGAATATGCAAAGCGCAATAAATTAAATGGTGAAACCTTGATAGGCATTGCTTCAGGTGCCAATATGAACTTTGATCGTTTGCGTTTTATTGCAGAGCGTGCGGAAATCGGCGAAAAGCGCGAAGCTGTGTTGGCAGTGACGATTCCAGAGCAACCAGGCGCATTTAAAAAATTCTGCCGTTTGCTAGGCCACCGCAATATTACTGAGTTTAACTATCGCTATTCTGACCCAAAAAATGCCCACATATTTGTAGGCGTGGCCATTGCCGACCCAGTGGAATCGGCAAATTTAGTGCACGCGCTTCAAGCGCACAACTTACCGACTCTTGATTTAACCGATAATGAAGTGGCTAAGTTGCATTTACGGCATTTAGTAGGTGGACACGCGCCACAAGCTGAACATGAAATGGTATTTAGGTTTGAATTCCCTGAAAAACCAGGCGCATTAATGAACTTTTTAGATACGATGGGGCATGATTGGAATATTAGCTTGTTCCACTATCGCAACCATGGTGCAGATTTTGGCCGCGTACTGGTAGGGATGCAAGTACCGCCCGCTGATACAGCAGATTTTAAAGAGTTTTTAAATAATCTAGGTTATCCACATTGGGATGAAACTAATAATCCTGCCTATCAATTGTTCTTAGGTTAAATTTATTTGCATAATAGCCACCGATTTGGCTGTATACAACCAAATCGGTGGCTATATAAAACCATAAGTCACAACCTAAAAATTTAACCCTTTGTTTTATATATCCTAAATGTTGAGAACAATTCTTGCTAGTTAATATCATTAGTTTAACTAGTCCGTAATAATGAATTGCATTAAACACGCTACACATGATTGAACCTAACCTTATTTAGTGTGCCATACAGCACAAGCAACGTAGATTGACCTCAAGGAGAAATAAAGTATGAAGTTAACGCATTTGGTAATGGCTATAACAGTCGGCATGACTATAAGCCTGAACACTAACGCTGCTGATCGCGGTAAAGCCTATGTATCTAATCAAGATGGCGGCGTATCTGTCATTGACTTGAATACACTCACATCAACTAGCAATATTGACGTTAAAGCAGAAGGTCCTCGGGGCTTAGCTGTAACTGATGATGGGAAGTTCCTAGTAGTTGCAACGCGTGAAAATGGTAGTGTTTCTATTATCGACACCACAACAAATCAAGTGGTTAACCAAGTGCCAGTGGGTAAAAATCCTGAGTTTGTACGTATTCGTGGCAACTTTGCTTTTGTTTCTTATGAGCCAAGTTCAAAAGGCGGCCCTCCACCAGCAGCAGGCTCTGCTGAGGCTAAAGCCGCAGCTGCCGAAGCGGAAGATGATGACGAAGAGCCGGCTCGCATCGGCATTATTGATTTGAAACTAGGTAAAAAAGTACGTGAAATTATTGGTGGCCCAGAAACTGAAGGTATTGAATTTAGCGCGGATGGTAAACAATTAGTGATTACCAACGAAGCAGACAATACCGTAACCGTGCATAGCATGAAGACGGGTAAGTTACTTAAAACCATTAAAACTCAAAAATATGGTGACAGACCACGTGGCGTTAAAGTCTCACCAGATGGCAAAACTTATATAGTCACGCTAGAATACGGCAATAAATTCATGGTGATGAACAAAAACTTTAAAGTCTTACGCACCGTAGATACAGGTGTAACACCCTATGGCATTTCTTATGACCGCAAAGGCGAGCGTATTTTTGTAGCAGCTAACAAAGCCAAAACATTAGAAGTGTTTGATGCCAAAACCTACGCAAAAATTAAAGATATTCCAACGGGTAATCGTTGCTGGCACTTTACATTTACACCAGATGACAAAGAGATTTTGTTGGCATGCGGTAAGTCCGATGCGGTATTTGTGATTGATGCTGAAAAACTGGAAGTCACCAAACAAATTGAAGACAAAAAATTACCGTGGGGTGTAGTGACATACCCTAAATCTATGGGCAGTTTAGACAAACCTTTATAGGCTACATATGCGTTAGTTTGTAATAGTTAAGTATAAAAAAGCCCCAAGATTCGGGGCTTTTTTATACTTAAATTTAGCTCGTCAAATTATTCTATACAAATTATTAAGCCGCCAATTTACTGTTAATAAACTCCCACTCTTTGGGATCTACAGGCGTAATAGATAAGCGATTGCCACGCTGTAATATGCGCATACTGGCTAACTCTGGATATCCACGTAATTCTTTTAGGCTAAGTAAGCGTGTTTTACGCACTAGCTTTACATCTACATTTAACCAGCGCGGATTTTCTGGCGTCGCTTTTTCATCATAATATTTATGCCCCTTGATAAACTGTAGCCGGTCTGGATAAGCCAGTGTACTCACTTCGGCGATACCGGCAATACCAGGTACATCACAATTGGAATGATAAAAAAATACGCCATCACCTACCTTCATTTGGTCACGCATAAAGTTTCTAGCCTGATAATTTCTTATTCCATACCAATCCACAGTTTGATTGGGAAAAGCCGCTAAATCATCAATCGATACATCTGTAGGCTCAGACTTCATTAGCCAGTAGCGCATATTTAACCTTTTACTGAATATTATTGGAGTTTATTTAGATTTAATTTTATTAGGATTTACCCTGTAAATTGTACGACAATATAGTTAAACGACATTATCGAAAATTCGAGAATATTATATGGCCAATCAATTAAGCAAAATGCCTCAAGCTAAAAATGTACTTGGCACCGCATTACAATTATGTAGCTTAGCCCCGCTCACAGGCTTTACGCGTAGCGGTTGCTGCGACACCGGCACTGAAGACCAAGGCAGCCACACTGTTTGCGCACAAATGACAGATGAATTCTTGGCATTTTCAATATCGCGCGGCAATAATTTAAGCACGCCGCGCCCAGAGTTTGGCTTTGAGGGTTTAAAAGCAGGAGACCGTTGGTGTGTATGTGCTGCACGCTGGTTAGAAGCAAGCGAGGCAGGATTTGCACCGCCAGTGATTTTAGAAGCCTGCCATGCGAAATGTTTAGAAATTGTCAGTTTGGCTGATTTGAAATATCACGAATTACGGTAAGTCTACGTAATTGTTTCATTTTTTGCATTAAAGTAACACACGAAAACAAGATGCAGGCCGTACGCTGAAGCGCATTATTCTGAATGAAAATAGGATATTCACTCGTCAAAATAGGAGTTCTCCACGGATACAGCCTAGGCTAGCATCCTGAACCAAAAAGGCTCAAGTGGTAGCGGCCTAGAACGCATTAGGTACACCCGCCAAGAGGTTCTTAAAAGAGCACTCAACTTAGGGCGCGCACACAACGCTCGAATGACCAAAACCGATGCTATAGACTAGTTCTAGGAATTAATAGCCTAAACCGCACCGCAGAGAACAAACTTTGAAACCAGTATTTTCTAAATTATGAAATTAAGACGCTTTAATAAGTTCTAAAGCAATTGAAATAATTCTACTATCTTTAGCTATTTAAATATTAAGCTTTTATTAAAAAATTTGTACTTAATTTATTGCTGAATTGTTACTAAAAGTATATTACTATTTATTCGACTCACACGCCTTATCTATATCATCTTGCATCTGTGTGATTCTGCGTTTGAAATCTCCGATATCGACGTTACCGCTCTTACTGCTGAGTAACTCATGCGATAGATTCAGCGCTGTCATAATCGCAATACGCTCGACGCCTATGATTTTTCCGCTATCGCGAATATCGCGCATTTTTTTATCTAAATAATTAACCGCATTAATCAACCCTGGACGCTCTTCGTCAGTACAGGAGACCGTGAATTCACGTCCCATAATATTGACATCTACCACCTTAATTTCGCTCATTATAAACTTGCGGCCGATTAAGGCAGGCTCTCCATCAAGGCTTCTACACGCAAACTCGCTGCAGCCATATTTGCTTTCAATAAAGCAGTATCACTTTGCATAGCGGTCAAATCAAGGCGCAGCTGTAAGTTTTCATGACGTAAATCGTTATACAAACCGATTAAGTTTGATAATTTTTCTTCAAGCGCTTTTAAATCTGCATCCATATGCCCACTATAAATTAAAAAAATGATTATAGTCAATAGCTAACGTGGATTTTCCAAAGTATTACAATAATTGTAAACAGAGAGTTAAGAAAATAGTTCAAGTTACTTAAAAAATAAACGCTATAATTCTCCCCTGTTGATAGGTGCCAAGTTTGTTTTCTACAAATAAGGTGAAACTGGGAAATAGGTGCGTTAATTCTTCAAGCTATGAAAAATTAACAATTCCAATGCTGCCCCCGCAACGGTAAGTGAATGTA
>JANOHT010000258.1:0-4782 GCA_031406605.1 Methylotenera sp.
TAGAATAAATCACTAATATATTTAAAAAGTCAGTGTTATTAACTGTAAATTTAAATTTATTAAGTTAAGTTAATGGGCAGTTAGGAAATAAACTAGTGCTATATTCTGTTTCTAATGCTTTTAATAGCAATCTTGAGGTGCAGCAATGCGAGTGCTTATATTAGGGTCAGGCGTAGTGGGCGTTACCAGTGCTTACTATTTGGCTAAAAAAGGCTTTGAAGTTACCGTAATTGACCGTCAGCCATTGCCAGGGATGGAAACTAGCTTTGCTAATGCAGGGCAAATCTCCCCAGGCTATTCTGCACCTTGGGCGGCGCCTGGCGTACCTGCTAAGGCTGCTAAATGGTTGTTTCAAAGACATTCACCACTTGCTGTAAAGCCAGATGGCACGCTTTGGCAATTGCAATGGACATACAAGCTTTTACAAAACTGCACCGCCAAACGTTATGACCTGAATAAGGAACGCATGGTGCGTTTGGCAGAATATAGCCGCGATTGTTTAGATACATTACGCAGCGAAATTGGTATTGAATACGAAGCGCGAACGCGAGGCACACTACAAGTTTTTCGAACCCGTAAGCAGTTAAATGCAGAAGCAAAAGACATTGCTGTGCTTTCACGTCTTGGCGTGCCGTTCGAGCATCTTGACCCCGATGATTGTGTGCGTATTGAGCCCGGTTTAGCTTCGGTTAAAGGCAAGTTATTAGGTGGATTGCGTTTACCAAACGATGAGACGGGTGACTGCCAACTCTTTACTACCCAACTAGCAATAAAAGCGCAGGCGCTTGGTGTGAAGTTTATTCAAAACGTGACGATCAATAAATTAATCACCCCCAATAACAAATTGAGCGGCGTTGAAATTACTACTGAAAGCGGTAAAGAAACACTGCGCGCAGATCAATATGTGGTCGCACTTGGTAGCTACTCGCGTGAGTTATTGCTGGGTTTAGGATTACAAATCCCAGTTTACCCTGTTAAAGGGTATTCATTGACTGTGCCAATTATCAATAATGCATTAGCACCAGTATCTACGGTGATGGATGAAACCTATAAAGTAGCCATTACGCGCTTTGATAACCGCATTAGGGTGGGTGGTATGGCGGAATTAGCCGGCTTCGATTTGAGTTTAAACCCACGCCGTCGTGAAACCTTGGAGATGGTATTAAATGGTTTGTTTCCCAATGCGGGCGATACTGCACAAGCCAAGTTTTGGACGGGTTTACGTCCAATGACACCAGATGGCACACCGATTATTGGTCGCGCCTCAAAACAACCTCAGCATGATAATCTATGGCTGAATACAGGTCATGGCACATTAGGCTGGACAATGGCATGCGGTTCTGGTCAACTATTGGCAGATTTGGTAGCGAATCATCAACCCGCGATTCAAAGTGATGATTTAGCTTTTAATCGCTATACTAAAGTCTTGGGTACTAAACTGCCGGATACGGAAGTGCTGGCACAAAGTGAGAATAAAGATTTCATACAATTAGCGCATAAACAATAACTAAAAAATTACTACATGTCTCGTCCTGCAATCGCTCACATTCGCCTAGATGCTTTTAGGCATAACTATCGTATAGCCAAAAAATGTCATGGAGGCAAAGCGCTGGCTGTTATTAAGGCCAATGCTTATGGTCATGGTGCTGTGCAATGTGCAAAAACAATTGAAAATGAAGCAGATGGATTTGCTGTAGCAGCTATAGAAGAAGCACTGCAATTGCGTGAAGCAGGTATTACCAAACCCATTTTATTGCTTGAAGGTTTTTTTGAAGTAGCAGAATTGCCATATATTGTGGCGAATGATTTATGGATTGTCGTTCACCATGTGTGGCAGCTAGAGATATTGTTAGCTGCTAAATTGGCGAAACCGCTACAGGTTTGGCTAAAGGTGGATACGGGCATGCATCGTGTAGGCCTATCGCCCACTGAATATAGCAGTGCTTATTTGCGTCTTGTTAACCACCCGAACGTGTCGAAAATTGTGTTGATGAGCCATTTTGCAAATGCAGATAATCTAGACTCCACACATACACAGCAACAAGTAGATTTATTTAAGCAAACAGTAGCTGGTTTGAAACTAGAAAATACCGAGACCAGTTTAGCAAACTCCGCTGCAATTTTAGGTTGGCCGCAGATACAGCGTACACAAGGCTTGCCTAACATCATCACACAATGGTCACGGCCTGGGATTATGTTGTACGGTGCAAATCCTCTGCATGCAAATCATTCTTTTAATCAAAAAAATACATTAAGACCTGTAATGCAGTTAACTTCTCGCATCATCTCAAAACGTGTAATTGTAAAAGGCGAATCTATAGGCTACGGCAGTATATTTACTGCCGAGCGCGACACTGTCGTTGGGGTGGTTGCGTGTGGTTATGCAGATGGCTACCCAAGGTCGGCTGCAATTGGCGCACCGATGGCAGTAGACGGCGAAATGGCTAGACTAATAGGCCGCGTATCAATGGATATGTTATTTGTCGATTTAACTGAATTGCCAAATGCTGTGATTGGTAGCCAAGTGGAGCTATGGGGTGATCAAGTGTCGGCCAACGCAGTAGCAAGCAATGCGGGCACAATTGCGTATGAATTGTTTTGTAATGTTAAGCGGGTACAATTCAAGTACACGGATTCGTAAGCTGTCTGATAGACAATTTTTGTATCGTATTTATTCAGATGCACAACTCATCAAACTTTTAACCACAACATCAAAAACTATTAAATAAAATTAAGAGGGATTACACATGCGCGTTATTCAAACACCAAATGCTCCAGCCGCCATTGGACCTTACTCACAAGGCATGGTTGTTGGCGACTTATTATTCACCTCAGGTCAAATCGCTTTACGTCCTGACGGCACATTAAATAATGGCGATATTGCTGTGCAAACCACGCAAGTATTGTCTAACCTAAAAGCCGTGATCGAAGCCGCAGGCGCTGACTTATCCAAAGTAGTTAAAACCACAGTATTTCTAAAAAATCTAGATGATTTCATTGCGATGAACGGCATCTACGGTGAAGCTTTCGGTAGCCACACGCCAGCAAGATCCACTGTGCAAGTGGCTAAATTGCCACGTGATGTATTGGTAGAAATAGAGGCAATTGTTTCATTAGCATGAGTAATTTGAGTATTGGTAATCAAAGTAACAATAGGCAGCTAGTTGAGCTATCGCGCTGTTCGCAATTGCTTAATCACGGCCCGGTTACTTTGGTCACCAGTATGCACAATGGCCGTCGCGACATCATGGCGGCCTCATGGGCAATGGCGCTAGATTTCAATCCGCCCAAAGTCATTGTCATTATGGATAGCAACACCTTAACGCGTGAATTAGTAGATGCAAGCGGCGAGTTTGGTTTGCAACTGCCGTTACGCGCTATTGCCGCACAAACCTTGGCTGTAGGTTCACATTCTGGAAAAGACTTAGATAAGTTTGCAGCATTTAATCTCAATACGTTTCCATCACAAAAAATTGCCGCACCGATGGTAGAAGGCTGCGCCGCGTGGCTAGAGTGTAAAGTGATTCCCGATGCAAGTGACCGCTACGACATCATTATTGCTGAAGTAATAGCCGCCTATTCAAATGCAGAAGTCCATACAGATAACCGCTGGCACTTTGGTGATAACCCACTGAATAGAACCATGCACTATGTAGCTGGCGGGCAGTTTTTTGTTACTGGGGAGTCGTTTCAGGTTGACACTACAGATGATAGTCTGAATATTTAGATAGTAGTTAGTGATTCACTAATTCGTCACATAACTCCATCAGTATCAAGTTAGCATTAAGCTTTCTTGGATGGGTAATTCTATGTTGCGTATTTTGTGTGCTTTAAGCCTTTTGGCTTTTTTACCTATTACTGCTAATGCAATATCGACCTCAAGCATCGCCAATACCAACTGCTCGGGTGCACTGACAGCTACATTGCTAGATGGAGCATCATTTGCGTGTTCGGGCAACTTAACGCTGACTGATGGTTATGTTACATCCGATTCACTAATAAATATTGCAGCTAGTGGAGACTTGTTCCTTGATAATTTAACTTTTACAGCACCTAATATTTCGTTTTCTGTGTTGACTGGGATGTTGACAATAGGCAGCAATGTATTGATTAACTCGAGCTCTAATTTTACGCTGACAGGTGGTAATGCTAGCCCGGTTCCTATAGTGCAGTCTGCACCAAAATCAATTATATCATTTAGCAATTTTGATATTACACTGCACTCTGGAGGTGCTCTTAACATTAAGGCTGACGGTGGCAGCTATGCTGTGCATAATAGAATTGATGGGGGTGCATTAAACTTGATTTCGGGTAGTCTTGGCACTACAGGTTCAGAGGAAAGTAGTACATCGTTAACGGTTACTTCTGTTCCAGAGCCAAGCACTTATTCATTGATGCTTGCTGGTATTTTAGGTCTAATCTGCATTAGACGTAGAGCTTAACCCATAAGCAATGCTTTGAGAGCCAATATCCATAAGGGTAACATGGCATGTGTTTTTAGCGTTTTATCTTTGCGCACACTACAATTTGGTTAGTGTATTTAAACACTCATTAAATACTTTAACCAAACGTTCAATATCCTCAATGCTGGTCGCTGGGCAAGCCAGCATCATGTTATGAAATGGCGTAAGTAAGACGCCGCGATTCAGCAAATAAAGATGAATCGCGCCTTCTAAAATATCATTTTGTGCTGTCCTTGCTTCTTGTGCATTTCGCGGAGTTTCAACACAAAACTGTAGCTCTAGTCTTGCGCCTAAGCGGGTGATGTTCCAAGGTAAATTG
>JANOHT010000280.1:0-3240 GCA_031406605.1 Methylotenera sp.
CGCCTATAGCGACGTGCACGGCAACCACAGTACCTGTTTTAGAGGCTTGAATCTCGTTTTCCATTTTCATGGCTTCAATGACTAAAACTCCATCACCCGCGCTGACTTTATCGCCCACTTTTACTTTTACCGCCACAATAGTGCCTGGCATGGCGGTGGTTACGCAACCCGCATGATGCGGACGCGGACGACCATTTGCGGTTGAGCCAGATTTCTTTTTACCAACGCTTTTGCCGCCAGTGCTACTACCGTTGCCGGAAACTTCAATCTCACTTAAGGTTTCGACAATCACTTCTTCTGCAATGCCATCCACAGATACATAGAACGGACGATGCTCTTCACCCGCATGGCCGCTGCCAGTTAACTTGATATGGAAAGTTTCGCCATGCAGCGTAACCTTGAATTCACTTGGTGCATAACGTGATGCAGAAGCATTTACTGCAGCTTTATCCAACAGCACCTCAGGCTCTAAAGAACCTGTACTGCGCGCTTGCAAGAAAGTTTTACCAATATCCGGGAACATCGCATAGGTCAACACGTCTTCTTCAGATTGTGCAAAGCGCTCCGACTCGCTGGTGAGCCTCACCATTTCAGGTTCTAATAAATCTGCAGGGCGGCAAGTGATAGGTTCTGCATTGCCAATCGCTAGTTTTTTAACTTCTGCGTTAACTTCACTTGGCGCTTTACCATATTGACCCAAGAAGTAGTTTTTAACTTCATTGGTAATGGATTTATAGCGCTGACCTGTCATTACGTTCAATACAGCCTGTGTACCAACGATTTGTGAGGTTGGAGTTACCAACGGAATATAGCCCAGATCCTTGCGTACCAATGGAATCTCAGCTAACACTGCATCCATGCGGTCTAGTGCGCCTTGCTCTTTAAGTTGATTGCTTAAATTTGAAATCATACCGCCTGGCACTTGATTCAACAGTACGCGTGTGTCAACACCGGTGAACTCACTCTCAAATTGCCAGTATTTTTTACGTACTTCGCGGAAATAAGCCGTTACTTCTTGTACAGCAGCAATGTCTAAGCCGGTATCAAATTCAGTACCTTGCAAAGCTGCAATCATACTTTCAGTCGTTGGGTGACTTGCACCCTCTGAAAATGCAGCGGTACAAGTGTCTATCATTACTGCGCCATTTTCAATTGCACGCAGCAAGTTCATACTTGCAAGACCACTGGTGGCATGACTATGAATATGAATTGGTAGACTTACATTCGCACTTAACGCTTTAACCAACTCAACAGTTGCTTGCGGTGTGAGTAAGCCTGCCATATCTTTAATAGCAATCGTGTCACTACCCATTGCTTCAAGTTCTTTAGCAATGCCTACAAAATGCGCAACATCATGTACTGGACTAGTGGTATAGCTAATCGTACCCTCAGCGTGCTTGCCAGCTTTTTTAACAGCTTCAATAGAAACTTTCAGATTACGCGTATCGTTTAAAGCATCAAAAATACGGTATACATCAACACCCTTATCCGCAGATTTTTGTACGAAAGCACGCACCACATCATCAGAATAATGACGGTAACCAAGCAAGTTCTGGCCACGTAATAGCATTTGAATACGTGAATTAGGTAATGCTTTACGTAATGACTTTAAACGCTCCCAAGGGTCTTCTTTAAGGTAACGTACACAGGCATCAAAAGTAGCACCGCCCCAAGCTTCTAATGACCAAAAGCCAATAGCATCCAGCTTACTGCAAATGGGTAACATATCTTCTGTGCGCATGCGCGTAGCGATGTGACATTGATGCCCATCTCGTAAAACCAGCTCGGTAACTTGTATTTTCGCCATAATTTAAACTCTTAATTCACTTTAATATATTTATTTAATCAATTGTTTTTAATTGTTATTTAAAACTAAACACCTTCATGTGCAGCAATAGCAGCAGAAATTGCAGCGGCTATCAATGCTGGTGGAATTTCATTCGCATAATTAGTAAGCTCGGGATGTGACTCTACAAAGCTTGTGTTGAACTCAGCATTTCTAAAATCTTCGTGCTTTAAGATTTCTTGATAATAAGGGATGGTAGTTTTCACCCCATAAATCAACATATCATCCAAGGCACGGCGGCCACGTTCAATCACGCTGTCCCAGTTAAGTGCCCACACCGTTAATTTCGCACACATAGAATCGTAGTAGGGCGGAATTTCATAGCCCGTATATATTGCCGCATCCATACGTACACCTGGGCCGCCTGGCGCATAATAACGCGTGATTTTACCAAAACTTGGAAGAAAGTCATTTTTAGGATCTTCCGCGTTAATACGGAACTCCATTGCATAACCCCTAAACTGCACATCTTTCTGCTGATATTGCAGCGGCAAGCCATAAGCGATTCGAATCTGCTCTTGCACGATATCTATACCAGTAATGGTTTCAGTTACCGTATGCTCAACCTGCAGACGGGTGTTCATTTCCATAAAGTAAAAGGTATTGTCAGAATCTAACAAAAATTCAACAGTTCCTGCATTTTCATACCCCACAGCTTTAGCTGCTTTAACCGCTAAACCACCAATATATTCACGTTGTGCCTGGCTTAATTGGGGTGAGGGTGCAATTTCAATCAGTTTTTGATTGCGGCGCTGAATCGAGCAGTCACGCTCAAATAGATGAATTACATTGCCAATTGCATCTGCCAATATTTGCACTTCAATGTGACGAGGGTTCACGACACATTTCTCTAAAAATACTTCAGGCTTACCAAACGCCTTGCTAGCTTCAGAAATGACACGGTCGTAATTGCTAAGTAATTCTTTTTCGCTATCACAGCGGCGAATACCACGACCACCGCCACCATTCGTCGCTTTTAGCATAACGGGATAACCGATTTTCTTAGCCAAGGCTACAGCTTCATCTAAGTTTGCTAAATTGCCGTCACTGCCAGGCGTGCATGGAATACCTGCGCTTGTCATGGCATTTCTTGCTTGAATTTTGTCGCCCATTTGGCGAATAACATTAGCATTTGGCCCAATAAACTTAACGCCTCGACGCTCACAAATTTCTGCAAGTTCTGGGTTTTCTGATAAGAATCCATAGCCTGGGTGCAAGGCATCGCAACCTGATGCAACAGCTAAGTTAACGATATTATGTGCGTTTAAATAACCCGCTACAGGGTCTGCGCCAATGTTATAAGCTTCATCTGCTTTTTTTACATGTAATGCTTGACGGTCAGCATCCGCATAAATTGCCACAGACTTAATGCCCATTTCTGAGCAAGCGCGTAC
>JANOHT010000072.1:0-7842 GCA_031406605.1 Methylotenera sp.
GTTCAGGTTCTTTGCCAATTACGTGCTTTGCACACGATAATAAGCTTTCGCCTAAACTACCGTGTGTGATGATTAAAATACCGATCATTTGTGTTCTTTACTCCAAATTTTCTAAATATTAGTCTTTTATAACTACAAGTCTTTTTCTAATTACAAATACTCTTATCACTTAATCTTAAGTGTAAATTATTTTAATTCTCTATGACGTGTTAACACCTTTTGTTGCATCTTAAAGTATTGGCTTAGTTGCTCTACAAAATAAACTGACCGATGTTGACCACCAGTGCACCCAATGGCCACTGTCAGGTAACTGCGATTATCCGTTATAAAACATGGCAGCCATTTTTCTACATAGTCTCGAATATCTTTGAGCATAGTATGCACGCTGGCGTGCTCTTCCAGAAATGATTTTACTGCGGCATCACGCCCAGTCAGGTCGCGCAAATTAGGATCGTAATGCGGGTTGGGCAAGCAACGTACATCAAATACAAAATCTGCATCTAGCGGAATGCCATGTTTGAAACCAAACGAGGTAAATAGCAGCGTTAGTCCGGCATGTTCAATAGAGACAGTATCTTTTACCCATCCGCGTAAAGTATTTGCGCTTAAATGACTGGTATCAATGACATGGCCTAAACTACCCAAATTGCCAAGTAGCTCACGTTCATAGGCGATACTTTCTGCTAATGTTGTATTGTCTTTGCTTAACGGGTGTTTTCGGCGTGTTTCGCTGAATCTTTTAACCAAGGTTTCAACGTTAGATTCTAAAAATAACACTTGAATGGTAATATTTTGTGACTTGAGTTGCTCGATATGTGCCGGTAGGGTTTCAATTGCCGCACTACGGCTATCAATACTAATCGCTACACGGTCTTGATTAGCGGTGTGCAAATGCTGCGCAATTTGCGGCAACATGGTGGCAGGTAAGTTGTCGATGCAATAGTAACCGCTGTCTTCAAGTGCGCGTAATGCAATGCTTTTGCCTGAGCCAGAAAGCCCCGTGACGATAATCAATTGTTTCATGATGTGGGTTAAATTAACTACCGTTATTTAGATTTTTTCATCTCGCGCTGTTGGCGTTGGGTAAATTGTTTAGTGCCATTTATACCGCGTAATAATAGCATGTGGTTACGAATCGCTACTTCAACTAGTACAGCGATATTTCGCCCAGCTGCAATCGGAATTTGCACTTTAGGAATTTTGACTCCCAATACTTCTTCAAGTTGCGCTTTAATACTGAGTCTATCTAGCAATTGTGGCGCTAACTTATCTGCCATCTCAAGCTGAATAATGAGATCTAACGGCTTAGTGGGCTTAACTGAATTGTCGCCAAACAGTGCGCGAATATTCAAAATCCCTAAACCGCGCACTTCTAAAAAGTCTTGTAATAATGGAGGACAACGGCCTTCAACACGTTCTGGTGAAATGCGATAAAAATCAACGATATCATCAGCAATCAGTCTATGCCCACGGGAAATAAGCTCTAATGCAAGTTCACTTTTGCCAATGGCAGCATCGCCTTTAATTAGCGCACCAAAGCCTTGAACTTCCATAAACACGCCATGTAGGCTCACTGATTCAGCCACTGCTAACGCTAAAAAGTGACTCAAAATATCCATCAACTCAGGGCTACGCAGCGGTGATGAAAAAAGTGGGGTGGAGTGGCTATCGGCTGCAGCTATTAGCGAGTCAGGTACTGCTTCACCATTCGCTACAATAACTGCAGCTAAATCAGTGGAATATAAATTCGCAATGGCACGTTCTGTATCCACTGTTTGCAAGCTACGTAAATAATCCATTTCAGCACAACCCATCACCTGTACACGGTTAGGGTGTACAAAATTGAGGTGACCGATCAATGCTAAAGAGGGTTTAGTAACCGCTTGGCTAGTGAGTGTGTTAGACCCGCCAGCAAGCCCAGCAATCCATTTCAGTTTGAGCTTACGGCGGGTTTGTTTGAATAGCTCGGTTACGTTGATTTGAGCCATAAATTGCGATTAAAGATAAGAAAATTGCTTGTTAATAAAATGACTAAGATTATGAAAATCTGTCCTAATGAAAATCCAGCTTATTGAATAACTTGATGCTTCACTGCGCCATTTGTTTTATGGTGGTCGGCATTTTTTTCTTTGTGTTTGACCACTTGGCGATCCAGTTTATCTGTGAGCATGTCAATCGCGCTATACATATTGTCATCCTCGCAGGCGGCGTGTAAATCGTTGCCTGGTACATGCAGTGTAGCCTCCACCTTTTGGGCAAGCTTTTCTACACTCATGGTGACTTTGACGTCGATTACATGGTCAAAGTGACTGCTAATTCGGGCTAATTTGCTTGTGACATAATCACGCATTGCAGGTGTAATTTCTAAATGAAGACCAGTTAATTGTAAATTCATGACTTACTCCTTTTCAAAGATGTTCTTGAGTTTGGATGGCCTTTAATTTCCAACATTCCACATTTTTTTAAATCAGACACTATAAAAATAATCAAAGGTTGAAAGTTTCTAGCGCTTCAAAACTTATCGAACAATTTCAGTTTACTACTAAAAATTGCATCTGTGCCACTGAAAAAAAGATATTTGTTGATGTTAAATTAAGGGTATAGTCTTTAGTAATACGTGGTAAAAACCTTTAAAGTGTCTTTCTTAAACTGGCTGGCGAGATGTTGAGAGATTCGCGATACTTAGCAATCGTACGACGGGCTACCACAATGCCTTGTTTTGCTAATAGGTCAGTGATTTGATTGTCAGAGTACGGCTTTTTAGGGTTTTCTTCATCCACTAACTGTTTTATTAATGCGCGAATTGCAGTGGCCGAGCAAGTACCACCAGTATCAGTCGCTACCGAGCTCCCAAAAAAATACTTAAGCTCAAAAATACCCCGTGGAGTGAGCATGTACTTATTCGTTGTCACCCGAGATATGGTTGATTCATGCAAATCTAGCTCATCTGCAATTTCGCGTAATACTAACGGTCGCATGGCCACTTCGCCATATTCTAAAAAGTTGCGTTGGCGGTCCACAATCGCTTGTGACACACGCAGAATAGTTGAAAAACGCTGCTGTATGTTTTTAATCATCCACTTTGCTTCCTGCATCTGGCTTTGTAAATATTGGCTAGAGCTGTCGCGATTACGTTTTAGGATGCTTGCATAAAGTTGATTGATTTTGAGTTTAGGAATGACGCCGTCGTTCAGTGTAGCGATCCAAATACCTTTTACTTTTTTGACAATGACTTCATGCTGAATATAATGCTCAGAGCCGATAATGCTGAATGCACTGCCTGGTCGTGGATTTAAACTGGTAATTAATTGCTGTATGTTTTTTAGTGTTGCTTCGTCACAGCCTAATTCTTTGCGTAGCTTTGTAAAGTCGCGACCACCTAGTGCTGGTAGATGATTTTTAGCCACTTCAGTTGCTAAGGCCAAGTGAGGTGTATTTTCTGGTAGGAGGCTTAGTTGTAATAGTAAGCATTCACTTAAATTGCGCGCACCAACACCAATCGGATCTAAATTTTGCACATGACGTAGCGCCGTTTGTAGTTCTAAAGCGTCTATTTCAAGCTCAAGCGGCATGTTTTCTGCAATTTCTTCCAGAGACTCTTCTAAGTAACCATCTTCATTAATGCTATCCACCAACAGTAAAGCGAGTGTTTGATCACGTTCTGAAAGTGGCATTAACTTGAGCTGAGAAAGTAAGTGTTCTCTTAAGCTAATTTGCAACGTTTCTTGTTGTTTAAAATCGCTGTCGTCATCTGCAGGCGTGCTGTTTTCATCCCAACGGCTACCGTTAGAAAATTCATCGAACTCGTCATTAAAGTCATTTTGAAAATCGGGTGTACTGGGTTCAAAGTCGGCAGATTCCGATTGCTGGATTATTTCAGTTTGGCTTGAATCAGCTGGGTTTGATATAAAACTATCTGAATTGCTTTGATTAGAGTCTAGGTTCAGTTCTGGAAATTCAGAGTCGAAAGCTTCACCATCTTCTCCGTTAGCTTGTGGGTTATCTTCTTTATTGTTTGCATTATTAAGGCTAATATCACCCGCTACTTCTTCCGCCTCATTACCATACTCATCTTCTCCATCACTACCTCTCTCTAGCAATGGATTAGTCTGCATCAATATATCGATTTCCTGATTCAGCTCAAGCGTAGAGAGTTGCAGTAGGCGAATAGCCTGCTGTAGTTGCGGTGTGAGCGAAAGGTTTTGCGAAAACCTAAGTTGTAAGCCTTGCTTCATAGACGGAAATCTCTACCTAAATATACTTCTCGCACGCTTTGGTTTTCAACAATTTCGTTCGGAATGCCAGAAGCAAATACATGCCCTTGATTCACAATATAGGCGCGGTCACAAATACCTAAAGTTTCGCGTACGTTATGGTCTGTGATGAGCACACCAATCCCTCGTGCACTTAAAAAGCGTATTAATTTCTGAATATCAATCACGGCAATTGGGTCAATACCCGCAAATGGTTCGTCTAACAAAATAAAACTAGGGTTCGAAGCAAGGCAACGTGCAATCTCTACACGGCGACGTTCGCCGCCAGATAAGCTTACTGCAGCGTTATCTCTAATGTGCGTAATGTGCAAATCTTCTAACAAAGACTCTAACTTTTCGTCCATTGCGATATCTGACATTTCTTGTAATTCAAGCACGGCCATGATGTTTTCAGACACTGTCAACTTGCGGAAGATTGATGGCTCCTGTGGCAGGTAAGATAAGCCCATTCTGGCGCGCATATGAATAGGCATGCGGCTTAAATCTTTGCCATCGAGTATGATTCTGCCTTCATCTAACGGCACTAAGCCTACCATCATATAAAAACTAGTGGTTTTACCTGCGCCGTTTGGGCCCAATAAACCCACAACTTCGCCACTCTTTAAGTTTAAAGAAATATCTTGTACTACGGTGCGGCCTTTGTACGATTTACGCAAATTTTCTACAATGAGTTCGCTCATAATGGCTGATTCTTATTCCGTTTTGTTCAATGTATAGGTTGCTAGCGTACTGTTTGCTTGCTCTAACTTCATTTTGTTTCGGTAGCAATCTGTAAGCTTCTGCTCAAACGTGAGTCTTTCAAAGGGGCTTGAGCACCGCTGTCTGCGCCTGGCTTACTTGTGTCAGGTTTTGTAGTTGCTGGGTTAGGCTTTGAATTGTCAGTCTCAGGCACTGTAGCTTTTTTACTCTTAGGTTGAATAATCGCCCGTACACGGCCACTAGAGGTGCCAGACTTGGTGCCGCCTATCACTTCGGCATATTCAGCGTTAGCGTCATAGCTGATGTAGTCACCATGCACAATATCTTCACCACGCTTGACCCATGCTCTAGTGTAAAGCTGGACTTTATCCATGCGCCCATCGTACTCAATACGTTGCGCGCTACCTTCCATAAACTCGTTTTTACCTTCGCGTTTTTGTTTAAACGTTGTTGGGTTACCTAGCGAAGTGCTGTGTTGAAAGCCTTCTTTGTCTTCACGAACAATCAATTTGTCTGCGTGTATCACCAATGTACCCTGCGTTAAAATCACATTGCCTGAATAGGTGCTGATTTGTTTTGCATCATCAACCTTTACACTATCTGCTTCTAAGTCAATCGGCTTATCACGGTCGGCTGCTTCAGCAAACAGCTGGCTCGAAAAGCTTAATAGCACGCTACTTAACATTAAGCCTGTTAGGCGCGCAGTCAGCTTATGTTTTATGGTGGTTAAATACTTACTCATAGCGTCTCCGAATGCGCGCATCATTAGTGTTAGGTTTAGTAGTGTTAGGTTTGATAGTGCTGGATTTGGTCGTACTGGCATCTGTATTGTTAGCTTTTTCTGGTGCTGCAGACTGATTAGTTTCAACACGATTAGCACTAGTTCTAATAGGGCTGGGTCGTTCATAGTGAGCACGCACCTTATGTAGCAGTGTTACGGTATTTTTTTTCTTATCATAAATCATACCTGTGGCATAAATAACGGTTTTTGGAGCTTGTCGAATCACAACTGGGCTTTCAGTTTGTACTAAGTCTTCTTTTGGGCGAATGTTCAAATACTCTGTTTCTACAGTCATTTCACCTTTGCCCGCAAAGGCTTGACGGGTCACTTTCACATTATCAACAAGTTGTACCTCTTCGCCATCGCTGGACACATAGCCGCGCAAACCTTCAACCTGAGTATAAGGTTTGCCTAACGTAAATTGTGTATAACGTGGTTGTTGCAAATTAGTGGTGTCATCATCTGGAAAATGTTTCATTTCAGCTGCAGCTAACTTATAACGCAAACCACCATTAATATCTGTTTGTGTTGTCACAAAATTGCTCATTATATAATCAGGATCATGGCGGCTACTGCCATCCATCTTAGGCAAAGTTGGCTGCACAGTATTGTTGATCCAAAAAGTCAGCAACGCTAACAATGATAGCAATATCAGTGGAAAAACAATCGCTGAGCGTACATTTAACTTCATACGTAATTATTACTTATTGTTGTTTGAGTGTGCATACCTAGATTAATTACAGTCTTAATATGAATCGCTAGTTTGAAATCTGCGCTTGGGTTAGAAATTGCGCCATTTGCCCATCAAATGTACCCTGCGCTTGCATAATCATTTCGCATACTTCACGCACGGCGCCGTGACCACCCATTTTGTTAGTGATGTAATGCGCGTGTCTAAGTACCAGGGCGGGCGAAGCTGGTACAGCAATTGCTAAGCCACATTTGAGCATAGGCGGCAAGTCTACGACATCATCCCCCATAAAAGCACATTGGTTTGCTTGTAACCCGCTCGCCTCCATTAACGCGTTAAACGCGACTAATTTATCTTCTGCACCTTGATAAAAATGTGCAACCCCTGTACTTTCGGCGCGCTTTTTTACGACATTTGAGGTGCGCCCCGTAATGATTGCAAGCTCAACACCTGAGGCTTTCAACAACTTCATACCCAAGCCATCATGTGAGTGAAACGTTTTGTATTCTTGACCATCATCGCCTATGGTTAAGCCACCATCTGTCATTACGCCATCTACATCTAGCACTAGTAGTTTTATGTTCTGCAGACGTTTTTGTAATGCATCAATGAGCTCTAAACTCATAGTGGCGTTTTCTTGTAAGCTAATTTCAGTATGCAACATACCTGTTTAAACCACCTTTGCTAATAAAAGATCGTGCATATTTAACGCGCCAACTAAAACCCCGGCATCATCTATGACCAAAAGCGCATTGATTTTGCATTTTTCCATTATTTCGACCGCAACAATTGCTAATTCATTTTGGTGAATTACCTGCGGGTTAGTTTGCATCACGTTTGCAATGCTGGATGTTGCTACGCTCACGTTTTGCTCAAACGCACGGCGTAAATCACCATCGGTAAATATACCAATCGGCTTATTTTTTTTATCTATAATTGCTGTTAAGCCCAAACCTTTACGCGACATTTCCAGTAAACCATCGGACAAAGATGCGTTCATTGGCACTTGCGGGATGTTGCTGCCAGTGCGCATCAAATCCGTCACATGTATCAATAAACGTCGTCCAAGGCTACCGCCAGGGTGGGAACGCGCAAAGTCTTCTGCGGTAAAGTCACGCTGATCCAGCACACACAAAGCCAGTGCGTCACCTAATGCTAATGCAACCGTTGTGCTAGAGGTGGGTGCTAAACCTAGCGGACAAGCTTCTTTGGAAACGCTTGCACTTAAATGAATGTCTGCTGCTTTGGCGAGCGAAGACGAGTCTTTGCCAGTAATTGCAATAATTTTTGCGCCCAATCTTTTAAGTGGCGGAACAATGGCAAGAATCTCGTCGCTTTCACCTGAGTTAGAAAGGGCAATGACAATGTCGCCCGCGATAATCATACCTAAATCGCCA
>JANOHT010000083.1:0-8155 GCA_031406605.1 Methylotenera sp.
TGTCTGGTCATTAAGCAAACTAAGAGATTCATTCTCTTTAGCAAAACGTACATTGATATCGCCACTCAGTTTAGCCGCATCAAAAGCATGCATCGGTTGCCCAAGCGCCAACAAGACATAATTAGTAATATCAACCACTGCACTAATACTACGCAAACCACTGCGATCTAAACGTTTAATCATCCAGTCAGGGGTTTTAGCTTGAGCGTTGATGCCGGTAATTAAACGCCCGCAGTAACGTGGACAGCCAGCCTGCTCAAGCACAATGACAGTTTTAGTTTGATCAACCTCAACTGCTACAGGCAAAATTTTCTCAAAATTCGTTTTTGCGCCAGTAATAGCCGCAACATCACGTGCAATACCCACGATGCTTAAGCAATCACTACGATTCGGAGTCAGTTTAAGTGTAAAAAGATGATCGTCTAAATCTAGATATTCACGAATATTTTGCCCAACAACGGCATCACTATCTAGCTCTAACAAGCCTGTCGCTTCAGCGCTGATGCCAAGCTCTTTGGATGAGCACATCATGCCAAAAGATTCTATGCCGCGTACTTTAGCTTGTTTGATTGAGATGCCTGGAAGCTCCGCGCCCACCATGGCACAAGGTGCAAGCAAGCCGGCACGCGCATTAGACGCCCCACAAACAATTTGTAAGGGCTCCGCCAAACCAACATCAACCTTACAGATTTGCAAACGATCCGCATCAGGGTGTTTTTCCGCTGATAATATTTTTGCGACAACCACCTTATTAAAGGTTGCTGCTACTGGTTGCATTTCTTCTACTTCAAGCCCAGCCATCGTCAAAGCATGACTCAACGCCTCGCTATCTAAATCAGTGTTAACAAGACTACGTAACCAATTTTCTGAAAACTGCATAATGCTGTTGTGACCTTAATTATTAAATTTATTGTGTTATTTAAATTGGCTTAAAAAACGTAAGTCATTATTAAAGAAATGACGGAGATCATTTACTCCGTAACGCAGCATGGTTAAGCGCTCTACACCTAGTCCAAATGCGAAACCACGATATTTTTCACTGTCAATGTTTACATGTTTAAATACTTCAGGATGCACCATACCGCAGCCGCCAATCTCCAGCCAACCACCGTTCCAGCTCATATCCATCTCGGCTGATGGCTCAGTAAATGGAAAGAATGAAGGACGGAAGCGTACGGTTAAATCATCACGCTCAAAGAATTTCTGCAGAAAGTCCTGCACCACGCCCTTAAGGTTAGCAAAGCTTATATCTTCATCTACCCACAAACCTTCCACTTGATGGAACATCGGCGAATGTGTAGCATCAGAATCCACACGGTATACGCGACCAGGTGCAATGATTTTCAATGGCGGCGTTTTGTTAGTTTTTAACGCATTTTCCATATAACGAATTTGCACAGGCGAAGTATGCGTTCTCAATACATTTGCTTCATCAATATAAAACGTGTCATGCATCGCACGCGCGGGATGGTCTTCAGGAATATTCAACGCTGTAAAGTTGTAAAAATCAGTCTCGATTTCAGGTCCAGTTGCGACTTCAAAACCAATTGAATGAAACAACTGCTCTATGCGCTGCAATGTGAGTGTCACAGGATGCAAACCACCTTGCGATTGCGCACGCGCTGGCAAGGTCACATCAATAGATTCTTGCGCCAGCTGTTTGGCTTGCTCTGCATTTAGCAAAGCTTCACGGCGGGCTGTTAACGCGGCCTCAACACCCTGCTTCACTACATTGATCGCCGCACCCGCAGCTGGACGCTCTTCATTGCTTAATTTACCCAAGCCCTTTAATGCGTCTGTCAGCAAACCGGTTTTACCTAGATATTTGGCTTTTGCGTTTTCCAAATCATTCATGGAGGTACTGTTAGCAAAGTCTGTTTGTGCTTCTGAAATTAAATGCGTTAAGTCTGCCATGTGATTTGTTATCTTTAATCTTTTTAGTTTAACTTTAAGAATTGACTTTAATTTACTGCAGTTATTTTTATAATGTATTGATTCTACTGAATAAATTCAAAGTGGAATTTTACAGCAAAAAAAAGAGGCCGAAGCCTCTTTTTTTACTTATTTAACAAAATTTGCGCTTAATAATTAAACTGCTAAAGCTTTCTTTGCCATTTCAACGAATTGAGCAAATGCAACTTTATCAAATACTGCTAAATCAGCTAATACTTTACGATCAACTTCAATCGCTGCTTTTTTCAAGCCATTCATGAAACGGCTATATGTCAAACCACACTCACGTGCACCAGCATTGATACGCGCAATCCACAATGTGCGGAATTGGCGTTTTTTCTGACGACGGTCACGGTATGCATATTGACCAGCTTTCATTACCGCTTGCTTAGCAACGCGGTAAACGTTTTTACGACGACCGCGGTAACCCTTAGCGGCTTTTAATACTTTCTTGTGTCTAGCGCGAGCAATGACACCACGTTTTACTCTAGGCATATCGGTCTCCTTATCGTGTTGGCATCATTGCGCGGACGCGTTTGACGTCTGTTGGTGAGATGATCGCCGTGCCGCGTAGTTTACGCTTTTGCTTGGTGGTCTTTTTTGTGAGGATATGGCGTAAGTGTGAATGCGTACGTTTCACTTTACCATTACCCAAGAATTTGAAGCGCTTTTTAGCACCACTCTTGGTTTTCATTTTTGGCATTTTGTTCTCCTTGAACTTAAGTTATGAGTGCTTAGGCATGCCGTTAAGCCGTATCACTCGGAATTTTTTAAATCAACAACCTAAAAATTAAAATGTTTAAGTAAGACTAGGCGCAAGTTAAATTTAAGAGTGCAGCATATTAAATATATGCAAACGATTAAATTTAATGCAGCAACAACGTGACTCACCTAAAAAAACTTACAACATTTTTGTTTTTATTACTTTACTTTCTTATGCGGGCCAAGCACCATCACCATTTGGCGACCTTCCATTTTTGGAAACTGCTCAACCACTGCCACTTCTTTTGTATCTGCTTCTACACGTCTAAGTAATGCTAAGCCAAACTCTTGGTGCGTAATCTCACGACCTCTGAAACGCAACGTGATTTTTGCTTTATCACCATCTTCAATAAAACGGATGATGTTACGTACTTTGATGTTGTAATCGCCATCATCAGTACCTGGGCGAAACTTAATCTCTTTCACCACCACTTGTTTTTGCTTAAGCTTAACTTCGTGCTGTTTTTTACTTTCGGCGTATTTAAACTTACCGTAATCCAACAATCTGCACACCGGCGGAACAGCGTTAGGCGCGATTTCCACTAGATCAATATCTGCTTCGTCTGCTTTTGCAAACGCCTCCGTCAGCGACATAATGCCTAACGGTTCACCCTCTATTCCTACCAAACGAACTTGCGACCCTGTAATGTCGCCATTAATTCGTGTATCTTTGTCCTGTGCTATATCAAATTCTCCAAATAGTTAAGCCGCGCATTTTCAGAAATGATGCTTAAATTAGCTTTTTAGCCAACTTATCGCAAGTTAAACCTTAGTTTCAACTTCTGCTTTTAAGCGCTCAATCAGCGCTTCAATCGGCATAGATCCTAGGTCTTCACCTTTTCTGGTACGCACGGCTACATGTCCTGCCTGCATTTCACGCTCACCTGCAACTAGCAAATAAGGCATCTTCTGCATGCTATGTTCGCGTATTTTATAGGTAATCTTCTCATTTCTCAAGTCAAATTCGCATCTGATGCCATTTTTCTTCAACATTTCAACCACTTGGCGCACGTAATCTGCCTGGCCTTCAGAAATATTTAAAACCATCACCTGCACAGGCGCGAGCCATAACGGCATTGCGCCGGCATAATTCTCAATCAAGATGCCTATAAAACGTTCCATAGAACCAACGATGGCACGATGTAACATCACAGGACGTTTACGAGAGTTATCTTCTGCTACGTATTCTGCACCTAAGCGCTCAGGCAAGTTAGGGTCTAACTGTATCGTGCCGCATTGCCATAAACGACCAAGGCTATCTTTTAGCGTAAATTCAATTTTAGGACCATAAAACGCACCTTCACCTGGCTGATATTCAAAATCAAGGTTATTTAATTTAAGTGCATTTGCCAGTGATGTTTCAGCTTTATCCCAGTCCGCATCAGTACCTATGCGCTTTTCAGGGCGGGTAGATAGTTTTACTAGCACATCATTAAAGCCAAAGTCACCGTAGGCTTTGTAAAGCATTTTGATGAAATCAGCGACTTCTGCCTCAACTTGCTCTTCAGTACAGAAGATATGCGCATCATCTTGGGTAAAACCACGTACGCGCATCAATCCATGTAACGAGCCTGATGGTTCGTTACGATGACATGAACCAAATTCAGCCAACCTTAAAGGTAAATCCCGATAACTATGCAAACTGCTATTGAAAATTTGCACATGTCCCGGGCAGTTCATCGGCTTGACTGCGTAATCGCGACTTTCAGAACTGGTGACAAACATACCTTCACGGTAATTTTGCCAATGCCCCGATTTCTCCCACAAGGTTTTATCCATAATGGTCGGCGTACGCACTTCTTGATAATTATAATCGCGAAACATTTGGCGCATGTATTGCTCAACTTCTTGCCAAATACTCCAGCCACGCGGATGCCAGAACACCATACCCGGGGCATCATCCTGCATATGGAAATAGTCGAGTTGCTTGCCTAATTTACGATGATCGCGCTTTTCAGCTTCTTCAAGCTGGAATAAATAGGCTTCCAACTCCTCCTTATTGCGCCAGGCAGTACCGTATACGCGTTGCAGCATTTCGTTATTACTATCGCCACGCCAGTAAGCACCCGCTAACTTCATAAGCTTAAAGGCTTTTAACTTACCTGTATTAGGTACGTGTGGACCACGACATAGATCAGTAAAATTACCTTCTGTGTACAGAGAAACATCTTCGCCGGCAGGGATGCTGGCTATAATCTCGGCTTTGTAATCCTCGCCTATCGATTTGAAATAATCGACCGCTTCGTCACGCGGCAACACTTTACGTGTGACTTGCTCATCTTTTTTAGCCAGCTCACCCATTTTCTTTTCAATGGCGATTAAATCTTCTGGCGTAAATGGGCGTTTATATGAAAAGTCATAGAAAAAGCCATTTTCAATCACAGGGCCAATCGTCACCTGCGCGTCTGGAAATAACTCTTTTACCGCATAAGCCAACAAATGTGCTGTTGAATGGCGAATGACATCCAGGCCTTCTGGATTTTTATCGGTAATAATTGCAAGTTCAGCATTCTGGCTGACGACATAGGACGTATCGACCAGTACACCATCCACTTTACCGGCAAGCGCAGCTTTAGCTAAGCCTGCGCCAATATTCATGGCAACTTCTGCTACGGTGACTGGTGCATCGAAGCTGCGTTCAGAGCCATCAGGTAAGCGAATTACTGGCATTTAGTTATCCATCAATTTAGTTAGGCATTTTAAACAATAAAAGCCGTTAATTTAACGGCTTTAACTTTAATGTTCTGTGTAAAAAAAGTACTGGTAGGCAGTAGCAGACTCGAACTGCTGACCTCTTGGATGTCGACCAAGCGCTCTAACCAACTGAGCTAACCGCCTAATGTATTAATACTGTTTGAATATCGCTATTCTGATGTCATTTTCAAACAAGGCGTGATTTTAGCTGATTGCAGGCTTAGGCGCAAACTTCAAACGTTATAATAACGAAATGTTAACGAATTATCTCGCACAAAATATACAACAGTTGATTACCAAAGTAACAGAGCATGGATTCTGCGTAATGGACGACTTTCTATCTCAAGATGCAACCCTGGCTATATTACATGAAATAATTGCGCTAAAAGACACCGCAATGATGCATGAAGCGGGCACGGGTCGCGCTCATAAGACTATCAACCCACAACTACGTGGCGATATCATTTACTGGTTGAATGAAACTGAAGCAAGCACTGCACAACAAGCCTATTTTAGCCAAATGGAAACTCTGCGGCTCAGCTTGAATCAACATCTGTATTTGGGTTTGTTCGGACTTGAAAGCCATTTAGCGCTTTACCCCACTGGCGCTGGCTACAAAAAGCATATTGATAGATTTAAGGGCAACAGTAACAATCAACCAGTACGTCAAATTAGCTGTATTTTATATTTGAACCAAGATTGGCTAGGTGAGTACGGTGGTGATTTACGGTTATACCTTAATACAAATGACGAGGCAGATATTGAATCTAAAATAGACATTGCACCATTGGGTGGCAGATTAGTTGTATTTCTATCAGATACTTTTTATCATGAAGTGTTACCTGCAACTCAGGACAGAATGAGCTTAACGGGCTGGTTTTTAACGCGTTAAACTATTGCATTTCTTGCAAACGACTATACAAGCTAGGGCTAGCGTAACCATCTGCGGGTAAATATTGTGATTGCTGATATGCACGAACAGCAGCTTGTGTTTGCAGACCCGGAAAGCCGTCTGGCTCTCCCGCATCAAATCCACGCTTATTTAAAGTTGTTTGTAATGCAAACATTTCCTGAAATGTCAGTGCACCCACCTCGGCAAGGCTCCCACCAAAAATTGGTGACTCTCCTTCAATACGCCTAGCTAGTTGCGCCACTGAAAGCGCATAATTCACTGAGCGATTCCAATCCATGATGACATCAAAATTATCAAATACCATAAATGCTGGGCCGCGCCAACCCTGGGGCAACAGTATAGCCGCTCGGCTGCCCGTCTCAGGTAACGCTACTTTAACCGGAATAGACTCAGAGGCTGATATTTTAAATGAAGTGTTTTGATAAGGTCGTTTGTCAGCAAGCTTTTTGCTAACCAACTTCTTTTTTTTAGTTATTCTTTTACTGGGCTTACTAATAGGTTCTGCAGATTTAGAACCGGAAGCTGCAGGCGCTTGCTTAATGTCTTTTGTAACTTTGTTATGCTGCAAAGCAGTCACGCCCAGTCGCCCCCAATCCTCTGTCGACTTTCTTAAATTCAATTGCGCATCTTGCCATTGAAAATTATCAGGCAACTGGACTTCTATCATGGTAGGTTCACCATCACGCCAACCTACCTGTGATAAATAATTGGCTGCAGAAGCAAATGCATCTGGTACAGAATTAACAATATCTATACGCTCATCTCCATCACCATCGACTGCGAAGGTCATAAAAGTACTGGGCATAAATTGCATGTTACCGAAAGCTCCTGCCCATGACCCGCGAAACTCACCTATGTCTGCATGGCCAGCGTCTACCATGCGCATGGCATCTAATAGCTGATGACGAAAGAATGCTGCACGACGGCCATCGTAAGCCAGTGTAGCAAGGGCTGAGAGCGTATCAATGTTACCTTGATAGCCGCCATAGTTTGTTTCCATTGCCCAAAATGAAACTAACAATGCTTTTGGTACGCCATACTGCGCTTCAATTTTATTCAGTAACGCTTCATGTTGAACTAGCTGTACGCGTCCGCGTGAGATTTTAACGGCATCTACACGCAGATAATAATAATCAAAAAATGTGCTGACAAACTCAGGCTGGGCACGATCCATTTTGATGATGTTGGGCAGCAGTTCAACATGATTAATTGTGTCGGTAGCTGTTTTTTCGCTGACCCCTAACGTGAGTGCCTCTTGTTTTAATTCGTACAGCCAGAGATTAAAACCATCTTCTGCAAAAGCGTCATTAAATGGGAACACAAACAGCAGCGCTAAAAAGATTGGTAGTATGGTTTTATTAGCCATGCTGAGATGCCGCTGGCTGGGTAGAATCTTTTGTATTAGATATTTGATTAATCAACATATGATAACCAGCTTTAAAATCTGGAAATTGCAACTTAAAACCAGTCGCCATCATGGCTTGGTTACTTAACTGTTTACCGCCGTTTATCACAGGCACCTTGACCTGAGCTTCAACTTGTAACTTCGCTGCAATCCATTGCAACACTTCATATTGGGTTGTCGGTTTTGAGTCAGTGACTATATAACGGCTATCAACAGCAGCATTTGTTAATACTTTTTGAACTAAAAAAACCATAAATGCCGCAGCATCATCACGATGAATGCGATTGCCCCAGTTATTTAACTCAGGCCAATTTTCAGGTGATTTTGCTAAATTAATCATGCGCAGCCTGCCTGGGCCATAAATGCCAGATAGCCTTAACACTGTAGTACCGCAAGGTAGCAACTTAAGCAAGCTCTCAGCTTCTAAT
>JANOHT010000294.1:0-3424 GCA_031406605.1 Methylotenera sp.
AAGTGAGCTTGTACTCTGTGCAGCGGCAGCGGGCATACAAGTGCTTAGCCAAAACCATTTAGCTCATGCGAAACAATTAAAAATAGTAGCGGATGTGAATGCGGTGCCACCGCTTGGTATACAAGGCGTGGCGGTAAATGGAGATGGCGTAATTGTTGAAAACACGAAGATGTACGGGATTGGCGCTTTAGCGATTGGGCAGCTTAAATATACCGTACAGCATCAGCTATTAAAACAAATTCTTGCTGCGGAAAAGCCCCAAGTGTTTGATTTTATGGCGGCATTTAGTTTGGCACGAGAGCTGGTAAAAATAGCTTGAAGTCAAAATCAATCTTAATTATCGCACTATCGGCTCGGCCATTTGTAAAGGCTGCAAAGCGCGCTGGTTATAGGGTTACAGCCATCGATGCATTTGCGGACCAGCAAACGGTCGACTTGGCTGATAAAACAATTGTGATTGAATATGATGAATATGGGTTTAACGCTGATGCATTATTAGCAGCAGTGAATGCCTTGGAGTTAAGTCAATATGCTGGTTTCGTGTATGGCAGTGGTTTAGATGCACAGCCTGAACTATTGCAGCAGCTTGCAAACTTATTGCCATTGATCGGCAATACTCCGGCAACAGTGTGTGCGGTAAAAACGGCTTCCAGCTTTTTTGCAGCATTAAATGCACTTAACCTTTTGTTTCCTGAAATTAATCATCAATTATCAAACGCGGATATAAATACTACGCATTTGCAAAAGTTTGCAGGCGGCTGCGGCGGCACGCATATACGATTTGCTGATATTGATACCGAACTAACGCCAAATCATTATTATCAGCAATACGTTAAAGGGCCTTCAGTTTCGTTGCTATTTATTGCCAATGGCGAGGAAGTTAATGTGATTGGGTTTAATGAGCAATGGCTCAGCCCCACAGTGGATAAGCCTTTTCAATACGGCGGCGCAGTCAGCCATGTTTCATTGGCACAAAAAACTCAACAACAATTGATCGATGCGGCAACAAAGTTAACTAAAAAATTTGGCTTAATTGGTTTAAATAGCTTGGATGCTGTCATTCCAAATTCAGCTCCGCAAGATGATCTAGTGTATGTGCTAGAAATCAATCCTCGATTAAGTGCCACTTTCGATTTATATGATGATGCAGAATCTAATTTATTTGACTTGCATTTAGATGCTTGCCTGAAAAAGTCAAAATTCAATATCCAACCAGTCCTTCAAGCTGTAAAAACTTCTAAAGCACACGCTATTGTGTACGCTGCATCTGATATTCAAGTTTCAGCATCATTCTATTGGTCTGACTGGGTCGTGGATACGCCTCATTTTCCAGTTAAACATCCTGCAACGCGATTTGAATATATCAAGATATTGGCGAATCAGCCAATCTGTACGGTTACGGCATACGCAAGCCAAGCGGAGGACTCGAAACAACTGGCGCAAACTCGGGCTAAAATAGTAGTTAAAATGTTACAAGCTCAAAACAGCAAGTACGGTAATTAGAAAGACAACTATGCAAAACAAAACCAACATTCAACCAACCCTGCATTTAAGCGTTAACCAGCTTAGCGAACCCTTATTAAATCAACTTCTTTTGCAAAAGGATAAGCTGCAAATCGGCGTATCACAGCATGAATCAGGCTGTACTATCGTAGACGCAGGTATCTTAAAAGCCGGTAGCGCGGAGGCTGGGCGCTTAATCGCGGAAATCTGCATGGGTGGTTTAGGTGAAGTGCGTCTGGAAACGGATAACCGCTTTAAGGGCTGGCCAAATGCTATCGCAGTTGCATCCTCAGAGCCTGTAATTGCTTGCCTCGCGAGTCAGTATGCTGGCTGGGCGCTTAGTCATGAAAAGTTTTTTGCACTTGGCTCAGGGCCTGCGCGAGCACTGGCTCAGCGCGAAGATTTGTTCAAAGAGCTTGATTATCAAGATTCGGCAACTAGTACTTGTATTGTGCTGGAAACGGACAAAATACCACCGCTTGAAGTGATAGAAAAAATTCTTCGAGACACCAAAGTGGCAGCCGAAAGATTGACCATTATTTTAACGCCGACTACTAGCGTCGCCGGTGTAGTACAAATTGTCGGACGAGTATTAGAAGTCGCCTTACACAAAGCGCATACGTTGTATTTTCCGCTAAAAAATATCATTAGCGGCAATGGTGTTGCGGTGTTGCCTCCCGTCGCTAAAGATTTTATGACAGCCATGGGACGTACCAATGACGCAATTTTATTTGGTGGCAGCGTACATTTACAGGTGCGTGGCGATGATATTGCTGCTGCTGAGTTAGCATTGAATCTACCTAGCAGCGCTTCGAACGACTACGGTAAACCATTTGCAGAAGTGTTCAAATCGTACAATATGGATTTTTATCAAATTGACCCTATGTTGTTCTCCCCCGCTAAAGTAACCATTACCAATGTAGATACTGGAAATGTATTTGAAGGTGGTGAATTCAATGCAGATTTGATTGAATTGTCTTTTTCTAGTTGAAACCCTCTTTTGAAACTACCCATTTTTACTGACGATGCAGGCTGGCATGGTGAGCAATTAAAACAAGCATTTGCACACAGTGGGGTTGAAGCGGTGTTTATTTCACTCATGGATTGCAGCTTAAGTATTTCAAATGCAATTTCTAGCACCAGGTTACATAAGCAAGCAGCATCAATCAATATTCCTTCTTTTGTTGATGAATATCCGCAAGGCGCTTTTGTACGCGGCGTTTCAGGCGGAACTCTACAGCAAGTCATTATGCGATTGAATATCTTGCATATGCTAGCTGCACAGGGCATCAAAATCTATAACAATGGTAGGGCGATAGAGCGCACTGTGGATAAAGCCATGACCAGTTTTTTACTCCATCAGCATGGCGTTGCAACCCCTGATACCTGGGTGTGCGAATCTAGGACAGTAGCTAAAAAAATTCGCCAAAACGCTGAGCTTCATCATCAACAGTTAGTCATTAAGCCGCTATTCGGTTCACAAGGGCTGGGTGTACGTAAGTTGCTTGCTCATGAACCTTTGCCTGTGCCAATGGAAATGCATGTAGATGGTGTGTATTACTTACAGCAATTGATAGTGACAGCGGACGCGCCACATGATTATCGATTATTCGTCGTGAGCGGGAAGGTAGTTGCTGCCATGAAACGCACAGGTGCTAGCTGGGTGAATAACGTGGCGGCGGGCGGGAGCTGTGAGGCAATACAGCCTAATGAAATGATGACGCAACTTGCCCTGCAAGCAGCCTTGGCGGTAGGAATTGATTATTGCGGCGTAGATATTATTCAAGCAGAAACGGGTGAATATTATGTGCTGGAAGTGAATAGCATTCCAGCATGGAAAGGCTTGCAAAGCGTGACTCAGGTCAATATCGCTGCATTGCTGGTAGATGATTTTTTGAGTAAATTGAATTAATACTTAGGC
>JANOHT010000110.1:0-8793 GCA_031406605.1 Methylotenera sp.
CCCTGCATTTCTTTAGGCTTTTGATTGCATATATCTATCGCAATTTGCTCGTTTGCCACTTCTAAAAATACTGAAGCACCAGAACCGCTCATTCTTGCGTCACCGAACTGTCTTAACCATGTTAAACAGGCTAAAACTGGCGGATATTCACTGCACACTATTTTTTCTAACTGATTTGTAAACTCGGCGTTTATATTGCCTACGACTGAATTACTGCCGCTTGAATTTGCCATCCCTAAGAAGGTCGACATTGTCTTAGAAATCGTATTTTTTGTCAATTGCTTATTGGCAAATATTTGCGCGGTAGACACATGCACATTGGGATTCAATATCACGTAATAAGCATCACGCAGCTTAATTGTTTGTAACTGCTCCCCAATACCTTCTGCCCAGGCATTAGTGCCGAAAATAAAAAACGGAACGTCGGCACCTAGTTTTAAACCAATATCCTGCAATTCTGCCCGACTAAGATTTAGGTTCCATAAGCGGTTTAAAGCCAGTAACACAGTAGCTGCGTCTGAGCTGCCGCCGCCTAATCCGCCGCCCATTGGAATGTTTTTTTCAACGAAAATCTCTACGCCCTGCTGATAGTTGGTGTGTTGCTGTAAAAGCTGCGCAGCTCTTATGCATAAATCTTGGGCTTCTGGCACACCTGCTACATCATTTATCCGCCTAATATCTTTGGTTTGTGTCGGTTTTAGGTAAATGGTGTCATAAAAATCAAGTAACCTGAAAGCGGTCTGTAATAGATGGTAGCCATCTGCACGTTGTCCAATAACGTGCAAAAACAGATTGATTTTTGCGGGTGCCAGGAATTTTTGAAAATCTTGAAGTCTTTGAGAATCATGCATAAGCAGCATTTTAGCTGATGCAAATATGACTGAGAATAAAATTGTTAACTATTCATTGCTTGCGGCATGAATTATGCATAAATAAATGCATATGTAAGCTATTGTTGTGTTGAGTGGCTAAACATTAAAGGGTGCATTTTAACTATAAGCTAATTGGTGTGAACTATGCAGTAGGTATGGATTCAAATCAAATGTGTTTCAGGCACCTTTCAGAGGTAAGAATTAATCTATAATATATTAGATGTTTTATATAAGACATAAGTGTTCTATAATTACGCGCTAAACATGTAGCCATGTGAAGGAATGCTCCTGATGAATTAAATGGAGTTTAGGTGATACCTGTGCTGTGCGCGCTTTACCCTAGCGCAATCTCAATACTGGTTAGCCACAGCCTTACAAGACTAGTAACAATAAACTGATTTTTTTAATTATTTGAGAGTACATTATGGCACTGGTATCACTGCGTCAATTGCTAGATCATGCTGCTGAACACGACTACGGTCTTGCTGCGTTCAATGTCAATAATATGGAACAAGTAATCGCTATCATGCAGGCGGCAGACGAGGTGAATAGCCCGGTTATCTTGCAGGCATCAGCGGGTGCTCGTAAGTATGCGGGTGAGCCTTTTTTACGACATTTAGTATTGGCGGCTATTGAATCTTATCCCCATATTCCTGTGGTGATGCACCAAGATCATGGCCATACGCCAGCAGTGTGCATACAAGCCATGCGATCAGGTTTTTCTAGTGTGATGATGGATGGTTCACTGATGGAAGACGCCAAGACACCTTCAAGTTATCAATATAATGTAGACACCACAAAAAAAATTGTCGAACTAGCGCATGCAATCGGCGTTTCTGTAGAAGGTGAATTAGGCGTACTAGGTTCATTAGAAACTGGATTGGCCGGAGATGAAGATGGCTCGGGTGCGGAAGGCAAATTAAATCACGACCAAATGCTTACCGATCCTGAAGAAGCAGCAGATTTTGTGCGACAAACAGGTGTAGATGCATTGGCAATCGCAATTGGCACTTCACATGGCGCTTATAAATTTACTAAGCCACCGACTGGCAAAACTTTGGCGATTAGCCGCATTAAAGAAATTCATGCACGGATTCCTAATACCCATCTGGTCATGCACGGCTCATCTTCGGTGCCGCAAGAATGGTTGCGCATTATCAATGTGTTTGGCGGTGATATGGGCGAGACTTATGGTGTGCCCGTGGAAGAAATCGTAGAAGGCATCAAACACGGTGTGCGTAAAGTGAATATCGATACAGATTTACGTATGGCATCTACTGGCGCATTACGACGCTTTTTTGCCCAGAATAGAAAAGAATTCGATCCAAGAAAATATTTAGCTGCCACTACAATTGCCATGCGCGATATTTGCAAAGCACGCTATGAAGCTTTTGGCTCTGCGGGTCAAGCATCATCCATTAAACCAATTTCATGTGACACGATGGCTTTGCGCTACAAACGCGGTGAGTTACATGCAGTGGTTAAATAGCGGTCAATTTATAGTCAGAGTAGACTGATATGAATTGCCAATCAGAATTGATAGGACAGAATATGCGCCGAAACTTAGTAGTAGGAAATTGGAAAATGCATGGCAACATGCAGAGCAACCAACTTTTGCTCAATAGCCTAATCAAGGGATTACGTGATTTTAATAATGCAGACTTTGTGGTTTGCGTGCCTAGCCCATACTTATTTCAAGCTAGACTATTGCTAGAGGATACCAACATCGCTTGGGGCGGGCAGAATGTGAACCAACATGAACAGGGTGCTTTTACAGGTGCTGTGGCTGCAAATATGCTCGTTGATCTTGGTTGTACGTATGTCTTGCTAGGACATTCTGAACGTCGTAATTTATTTCACGAAAATAACTTAACCGCTGCGGCAAGGTTTGATGCTGCCGTTAGGGCTGGCTTAACACCGGTTATGTGTGTAGGCGAAACAGTCGCAGAACGTGATGCGGGCTTGACTGAAGTAATAGTGGCGAGCCAGATGGATGCAGTATTAGCAAGCATGGGTGATCAAGAGTTTGCTAAAGCCATGCATTTAAATATGGTGTTTGCATACGAACCTGTGTGGGCGATTGGTTCTGGTAAAACCGCCACCCCTGAACAGGCGCAATCGGTGCACCAATTTATACGTCACCGCATTGCGCGCCGCAATGCAGAAGCAGCGGCAAAGGTACGTATTATTTATGGAGGTAGTGTAAAGGCTGCGAATGCAGAAGAGTTGTTTGCAATGCCAGATGTAGATGGTGGGCTTATTGGTGGTGCATCTTTAAAAGCAGAGGAGTTCGTGGCCATTTGTCGTGTTGCGAATAGCGTTCAGGCCAGTACTTGCTTAGTGGACTAATTTCAAGCTGCATTTGATCATCATCTAGGTATACCTAATCGTATTGCCATCAGCTAAACTCGGCGTTTTTCCAAATAGCTTACTCTGTATTCAAGAGTGCGCTGTTACCCTTTATATGAAAAATATCGTCATTTTAATCTCAGGTAGTGGCTCAAATATGGCGGCTATTATTCAAGCTGCAGAAATGCAAGATTGGCAAACTAAGTTTGATACTCGTATTGCTGCAGTGATTAGTAATAAGCCAAATGCAAGTGGATTAGCGTTAGCCAATACACTAGGCATTACAGCTGGTAGTCTCAACCACACAGATTTTGCAACACGCGAAGCCTTTGAGGTCGAATTAATGCTAAAAATTGATGCTTATGAACCAGTATTGGTCGTGTTAGCAGGCTTTATGCGAATTTTAACGCCGAAATTTGTAATGCATTATGCAGGGCGTTTGGTTAATATTCATCCCTCGCTACTGCCTGCATTTACAGGGTTAAATACACACCAGCGGTCTATAGATGCAGGTTGCAAATTTGCCGGCGCTACCGTACATCATGTAAATGCAGAGTTGGACAACGGGGCGACTATAGCGCAGGCTGAAGTACCTATATTACCTAGTGATACAGCAGAGAGTTTGGCTGCACGGGTGCGAATACAAGAACACTTGATTTACCCGCAAGCCATTGCACAATTATTAGCACAGATTGACTCAACTTACTAGGTTACGACTTCGACGATCTTGTCCTAGAGTGGTAAGCAACCAGTCGCTCAACCTCTCTTTTACTACCCATCATCACAGGCACGCGCTGGTGCAGGCCGTTAGGCAGCACCTCTAAAATTCGCTGCGCGCCAGTTGTTGATGCCCCGCCTGCCTGTTCGACAATAAAACTCATTGGATTGGCTTCATACATTAAACGTAACTTACCACTGCTGGCCTGGCCATTTTTAGTTTTGGTATCAATCGGATACATAAATACTCCGCCGCGCACTAATATACGGTGTACTTCTGCCACCATAGATGCTACCCAGCGCATATTAAAATCTTTTTTACGGTCGCCTTCAGCACCTTGTAAACACTCATCAATGTAACGTTGTATGGGTTCGTGCCAAAATCGATAATTAGACATATTGATTGCAAACTCTTGCGTTTCAGCAGAAATTTGCATGTTTGGGTGGCTAAGATAAAACTCGCCAGTGTTTGTATCTAACGTAAATCCATTGACGCCATTACCTGTTGTAAATACCAGCATGGTGGAGGTGCCATATAAGGCGTAACCAGCACATACCTGTGCTGTGCCTGGCTGTAAAAAATCAGCTAATACAGGCTTGTTATTTGCACTCTTTAGTATAGAGAAGATTGTGCCAACAGAGATGTTTACATTGACATTTGATGAGCCATCTAGCGGGTCAAATAACATCAAATATTGCCCATTTTGCCGATGTGCTTCTTCTATCTCTACAATATCGTCCATTTCTTCCGACGCCATGCCAGCCACATAGCCACTTTGTTGATTAAACTCAATGAAAATGTCATTGGTAATCACATCTAATGCTTTTTGCGTTTCACCTTGAATATTCTCCGAGCCCAGGCTGTCCATATTGCCAGCGAGTGCACCTTTATCTATGGAAACAGCGATTTTTTTACACGCATTAATGACATCGTTCAGCATTGCATTTAGGGCTACACGGTGCTCGCCCTGCAAATGTTGTTTCAGAAATTCGTTAATTGACGTGTGTTGAAGCATACTGATTTCCTGATGGTAAGAATAACTTCATTTTACATCATCAATGCCGCACGCAATTGAGTTTTTCGTTATCGATAGACGGACCTACGGACTGCTAAAGTCCCATTTTTCTACTAGCAGTTTTAGATTCACTTTTTCACTTTTAAGCAAAATTTTACTGGGTAAAAAAACACCATTATTTTCAGCGTAATTTTGATATTCAATATCCCAGCCATCTTGTTTAAGTGTTGTTAATTTGCCTTGGTCATCCCAGCTACTGGCCTGAATTGTGGCACTGGAAGGGCGCCCTAATGACCAATCTGCAAGGCCTGTAAGTGGTAGTTTCCAGCCGAGCGCATTTTCTGTGAGGGTTTCTGCATTACTAGCAGAAATAACATTACCCTTTGCATCTTCTAATGTGACTTGAGTCGATGTTTTTTTTATACCGGCGACCTGTCCGCCAAGAGGTGAGTGCAGTGTAATGTCATCATTTGCGTTATCGTGCTGCCAGTTGAGGCTACCAGAAAATCCTTTGCCTTCTGTTTGCACGCCGATACGACCATTGAGTGTGAATTTCTGGATTGCACTAAGCGCTTGCAAATGCCGCATATGTGAAGCTTGAGATTCAGCATTAACGGCATTTTTAATTTGAGGAGCACTTGCGCAACTTGATAACAACGCAATTAGCGTTGATAGTAAAGATATGCGTATCAAAAACATATTAAATTAAGGTCATTATGAAACGTTATCTTATGCATTAAAACACCACTTAGATAATTCAAGTGTGAGCATAATGAGTTTCAAAAAAGCACGCATTTATGACTTAAATTTATTGGTGGTGGCTAGCAGTACTTCATTGCTAGGATCAGACAATAAGCCATCATTCCAAATCTTTTTAGCTTCATCATGTTGGCCTTTTTGCCAAAGAACCTCACCTAGATGCGCTGCAATTTCAGGGTCTGGATTCACTTTATAAGCTTGTTGCAAATAGTCAATGGCTTTATCTAAATTGCCTTTTCGGTAATGAGCCCAGCCCAAGCTATCCAACATGTAGTGATCGTTAGGGCTTAGTGATAGCGCTTTTTCAATCAGTTGAACCGCCTCATCCAACTTGATATTACGGTCAGCAAAGGAGTAACCTAGCGCGTTGTACGCGGCGGCAAAGTCAGGTTTTGCAGCTATTGCTTTACGTAGCTCTGCTTCCATAATATCTTGCTTTTGTACGCGTTCAGCGGCTAGAGCATAGTCGTAAATGAGTTCAGGCGTATTAGGTAAGTTTTTTACGGCCTTCTCTAGCAATTCAAATGCATCTTGATTGCGTTTTGCTTTCGCTAACAACGCAGCTTGCGTTTGAATGATAATAATTTGTTGTTCGGTACTTAAGTTTTCAAGCGCGTCCAACTTTTCGATTGCTTTATCAACCGATTGCTTACGTGCAATCACGTTAGCAAGTCCTATCTGTGCTTCAAGATAGCGTTGTTCTGACTCTACTTTGTTGTACCAAGCAATTGCGGCGTCATCATGATTTTGTTTTTCTGCGGTTTGTGCAAGATAGATATACACTTGATCCGTATCTTTAAAACCTAATGCAAGTGCTTGCTGAAAATAACTCTCCGCTGCCGCATAATCGGCTACTTGGTAGGACAACAAACCAATAACAGCTGTTATTTCAGGTGCATTGCTTGCCGCACTGTCTTTTGCGTATTTCAGTATGATAGGAAATTCTTTTTTGGCCGCGTCAAATTGCTTTTGATTGACCAAAAGTTTAGCCATATTCAAGCGTACTTCATTCGCCTCAGGATGTATTTTCACGAAATCCTGATAAAAAGCTAAAGCTTCTTTTGGCGATTTTGCATATAGAACTTGGCCTTTAAGTAACGCCGCTACTGGCCAGCCCGGTTTAAGCGCTTCGGCTTTATCTAACGCAGCCAGAGCCACACTATCCTGACCTGCAGAATATGCTGCTTGCGCAATGGCAAACTGGGCTTCAGCTAGCGTCGGGTAAGGCTTGGCTAGTGATTGTACTAAGCGTAAGACACCTGGCTTGTCATTACTTCTGCTAAGTAAATTATTCAAATATAGAAATCCACCAGCTCTGGTATCTTCTTTAATAAATAATTTCGCTAAGAAGGGCTCAGTATCGTCTAATTTTCCTGTTGCAATTAACATTTCTGTCATTGCTTGCTGAGATTCAGTTGAGGTTGGGTCAAGCTCTGCCCACAACATTACTGCAGGAATTGCCAAGCTGGAGATGTTGCCATAAGCGGCAATTTTGGCCGCGCGCTCTGCAAGGCTTGCGTCCCCTGTTTCTCTGGCTAAATCATAAAAAATTGAGCCAGAAGTGGCTAGGTCGCCACGTTGCCCTGCTATTTCACCAACCAAGTATTTGTAAACAAATTCGGATGACAGCCCAGATTCGCTACGCTCTATTTCGGGGTCTGTTGCACTCGTCATTTTTATTTTAGATTGACTGGCGCAACTGCTTAGACTTAACGCACTAGCGATTAAGCATACACTGACTATAGAAGTGTAAGTGAGAGAGTTTTTTTTAATAAAAGATTTAGTTGGTTGCATGTTCGTAATTGGTCGCATAGATTCAAATCGGGGTTTTAAATGTAGTGCTTAACTTGAAACAATTGAATTAAATTAGGTGGCAATAAGTTATTAAGATAATAAACGATTATTTCAATAGTGTAGGCTTCTATTTCTTAGTCCGTGACAGGTGCCGCAAGTTCCTACATAATTATGGATTGACTAGAGTGCCTGTCAATAGCTTACTTGTTAATTTGCAAAAGAGAACTTTCTATTGCCGACGTTTTCTGACAAAAGCCCAAATAATTTATAAAGAATTGATAGAAACAAAGCTAGCCCCCTAAATCCAGTATCTTAAATTGAGTTTTTTGAATTGAGTAGCGATGAATGATTTTACAGTAGAGGCAAACCAACTCACGCGGCTTTACGGCGGAAGAGAAGCCGTAAGTGATGTCAGTTTTACATTAAGTAAGGGTGAAGTGTTAGGCTTTTTAGGACCGAATGGTGCGGGTAAATCTACCACCATGAAAATGCTTACAGGTAATCTTGCGCCTAGCAATGGTAGCGTAAAAATCTGTGGCATCGATATGATAGAAAATCCCAAAGAAGCCAAAGCACTGATAGGTTACTTACCTGAAATGCGCCCACTCTATAAAGAACTTACAGTGGATGAGTATTTGCAAGTCGCTGCTAGGCTACATCGCGTGAGTGCAAAGCATATTAAAAAAGCCGTAGAAATTGCTAAAGAACGCTGTGGTTTAGGCCATATGAGCAAGCGGCTGATTGAGAATTTATCTAACGGTTATCAACAGCGCGTGGGTATTGCACAAGCGATTATCCACAGCCCGATGGTGGTCATTCTAGATGAGCCAACCGTAGGTCTAGATCCAATTCAAATCCGCGATATTCGCGCGTTAATTCGCGAGGTAGGTGCAGAACATAGTGTGATTATCTCTACGCATATCCTGCCTGAAGTTGAAATGGTCTGTGACCATGTACAAATCATCGATAAAGGTAAATTGGTTTTTAACGGTTCGATTGACGTGCTAAAACGTCACAGAATTGGTAACAAGTTATTAGTCGGTATGCATAACCCGCCAAATTCAGATGCACTTTTAGAAATTTCTGGCGTGATTGAGGTCGAAGCGCTGCCAAGCGGTTTGATGCGCATTCGTTTTGCGGATGATGCAACACCAGCTGAATCTATCGTAAAAGCCGCCGTACAGAACGGTTGGGGCTTACATCAAATTGCACCTGATCAAACCAGCTTAGAAGATGTGTTTGTACAATTGACATATCAAGAACAATCAGTCGGCCAATAATCGCCA
>JANOHT010000111.1:0-3115 GCA_031406605.1 Methylotenera sp.
CTTTGCCAGACAGAACCTGCTGTTGCAGATGCATCTGCTTGCGCGGTTGAACTGATACATGCCTACTCATTAGTACATGACGATATGCCGTGTATGGACGACGACGATTTACGCCGCGGCAAACCGAGCAATCATAAACAATATGATGATGCCACGGCATTATTGGTAGGCGATGCATTACAAAGCTTAGCTTTTGAGGTGCTGTCTCAACCAAACTTGTGCCCGCAAGCCAGTCAGCAAATTAGTATGATCAATATTTTAGCTAAAGCCACAGGCTCCACTGGCATGGCTGGTGGGCAAGGTATTGATTTGGCTTCTATCGGCAAACCACTCTCACAAACTGAGCTTGAAACGATGCATCACCTAAAAACGGGCGCCTTGATTCAAGCTGCAGCTGTCTTGGGTGCGGTCAGTGGTACAGTGGGGAAAATTGCTGCAGTGCGCATTTACGCTCAAAATATTGGTTTAGCGTTTCAAGTAGTTGATGATATTTTGGATGTGGAAGCCGACACCACCACACTAGGGAAAACGGCCGGCAAAGATGCCGATAGCAACAAGCCGACCTATGTGACCATATTAGGCTTGGAGCATGCAAAACAGCATGCACAGCAACTTTATGAAGAAGCAATGACTGTGCTGAAACCGTTTGGCAACGATGCACAGCGCTTACGTGAGTTAGCTCGATTTATTACGCAACGTAGTTTTTAACAACGCGGGTTTTTAACAATGCAGTTTTTAATGTTGCCTTAAAACAATACATATCAAAAAATGACCCCATTACTCGATACGATTAACTCACCCCTGCAATTACGTCACCTTGAACGTAAGCAGCTCGTTCAGCTCGCGCAAGAGTTACGGTCGTTTCTAATCGGTAGTGTTGCCAAAACTGGCGGGCATTTAGCATCCAATTTAGGCGTGGTAGAGCTCACCATCGCACTTCATTACGTGTTTAACACACCTGACGATAGATTAGTTTGGGACGTAGGTCATCAAACGTATCCGCATAAAATTCTGACAGGCCGCCGTGAAAAAATGCAAAACCTGCGCAAGCCACAAGGCATTGCAGGATTCCCACGCCGCTGTGAAAGTGAATACGATACTTTTGGTACGGGTCATTCTAGCACCTCCATATCGGCAGCTTTAGGTATGGCGGTTGCTGCACAAAAAGCTGGACTAGAAAGACGTGCTGTAGCAATTATTGGCGATGGCGCCATGACCGCAGGTATGGCGTTTGAAGCATTAAATAATGCTGGCGACATGGATGCCAACTTGTTGGTTGTATTAAATGACAACGACATGAGCATTTCAAACAATGTCGGCGCGCTTAATAACTACCTTGCCAAATTACTTTCCAGCAGTTTTTATGGAACCGTTAAAAAATCCGGGAAGAAAGTACTTTCTGCAGTTCCGCCAATGATGGAATTTGCCAAGCGGGCTGAGGAGCACGTTAAGGGTATGGTTACACCTGGTACGTTATTTGAAGAGTTTGGTTTTAACTATATAGGACCAATCGACGGACATGATTTAGATGCACTGATTGATACTTTACATAACATTAAGCAATTAAGTGGGCCGCAATTCTTACATATTGTGACCAAAAAAGGCAAAGGTTTTGAGCCCGCAGAAGATAACCCCAATAAATTTCACGGCGTGGGTAAATTTGACCCTTGCAACGGCGACGCTATTGCTAGCGCCTCTATAAAAACCTATACCCAAGTGTTCGGCGACTGGCTAGTCGACATGGCAGCGCTAGATGAGCGCTTAATCGGTATTACCCCGGCTATGTGTGATGGTTCAGGCTTGAATGCTTTTGCAGAACAATATCCAGACCGCTACTTTGACGTAGGCATTGCCGAGCAACATGCACTTACTTTTGCAGCAGGCATGGCGTGTGATGGCCTAAAGCCTGTCGTCGCTATTTACAGCACTTTTCTACAGCGCGCTTACGACCAGCTTATCCATGATGTTGCCTTACAGAATTTACCTGTGTTGCTAGCGATTGACCGAGCAGGCTTAGTCGGTGCAGATGGGCCTACGCACGCGGGGAGCTTTGATTTAAGCTTCTTGAGATGCATTCCAAACATTGTGATTATGGCACCGAGTGATGAAAACGAGTGTAGACAAATGCTTTACACAGGCTTTAAATACAATGGCGTAGCCGCAGTGCGTTACCCTCGTGGCAGTGGAACGGGCGCAGTGATTGAACAAAAAATGCAAGCGATTGCAATTGGTACAGCAGAAATCAAACGAGATGCTATAAGTACGATCAAAGTGAATACCAACAGAAACAGTGCTGCCCAGAAAATTGCTATTTTAAGCTTTGGCAGCATGCTACCAGCTTGCTTAGAAGCGGGTGAGCAACTGGATGCAACCGTTGTGAATATGCGTTTTGTGAAACCAATTGATCAGTCCATGCTTGAAAAATTGTTAAACGACCACACATTACTAGTCACAGTAGAAGAAAACTGTGTGATGGGCGGTGCAGGGTCTGCTGTAATTGAGGCGTTGCAAGCGATACAAAATAAACGCGCACCTGCTATTAATGCAGTGCAAATCAAAACATTATGCCTAGGATTACCTGACCAATTTATCGAACATGGTGTGCATGAAACCATGTTGGCCGATTGCGGTCTGAACGCTGAAGGTATAGTTAAAGCTATCCATCAAATTTTTTGATTAAGTCCATTAAAACATTTAATTAGGCAAGTTTTTAGCCTAGCGTTATACTAATTTACACTATAAATACGCCAGAAATTACAGGCGTAGAGATCGGATCAAAATGAACCAAGCAGCCATTCCTACCACAATAGAAGACGTGCAAAATACGGCTGACACCCGTCAGATTGCGATTGATAAAGTTGGCATTAAAGCCATTCGCCACCCAGTAATTGTAAAAGATAAATCTGGCGGAGAGCAACATACCGTAGCGATGTTCAATATGTACGTACATTTGCCACAACAATTCAAAGGTACGCACATGTCACGTTTTGTTGAAATTCTCAACATGAACGAACATGCTATTTCTATTGAGTCGTTTGAAACAATTCTACGTGAAATGATTACTCGTTTAGAAGCGGAATCTGGACATGTCGAGATGACGTTTCCATATTTTGTG
>JANOHT010000148.1:0-6876 GCA_031406605.1 Methylotenera sp.
TGCTTCATACAAATTTGTTGCCAACGCGCCTGCAACCATTAAAAACAGACCTGTCGTTGTCGGCTTAGGTCCAGCGGGACTGTTTGCCGCGTTAATACTAGCGCAATCAGGCTTTAAACCATTGGTGTTAGAACGCGGTAAGGCAGTGCGTGAGCGCACTAAAGATACTTGGGATCTATGGCGAAAATCTAAGCTGCATCCTGAATCAAACGTACAATTTGGCGAAGGCGGCGCAGGTACGTTTTCTGACGGAAAGCTTTACAGCCAAATTAAAGATCCGAAACATTACGGGCGCAAAGTGTTACAAGAGTTTGTAAAAGCTGGTGCGCCTGAAGAGATTTTATACGTCAGCCATCCACATATCGGTACGTTTAGATTAGTAGGCATGGTGGAAGAAATGCGCAACACCATCACCGCACTGGGAGGCGAAATTCGCTTCCAAAGCAGGGTAGATGATATTGAGACTACCACTAACGCTCAGGGTCAGAATGAAGTGCAAGCTTTGGTATTGGCAAGTGGCGAACGTATCGAAACCAATCATGTGGTACTAGCTGTTGGGCACAGTGCGCGCGATACCTTTGAAATGATTTACAAACGCGGCGTATTTATAGAAGCTAAACCATTCAGTATCGGCTTTAGAATCGAACATCCGCAATCACTCATCGACCATGCGCGCCACGGCCCAAATGCTCAGCATCCTATTTTAGGTTCAGCAGATTACAAGCTGGTGCATCACGCCAGCAATGGTCGCAGTGTGTATAGTTTTTGCATGTGCCCTGGCGGTACGGTAGTAGCCGCAGCGTCTGAAGAAGGCCGTGTGGTCACTAATGGTATGAGCCAATATTCACGTAACGAGCGTAATGCCAACGCAGGCATAGTGGTGGGAATTACCCCAGAAGTCGACTTTCCCGATCACCCGCTGGCAGGGATGGAATTACAGCGCAAATGGGAAAGCCAGGCATATTTATTAGGCGGCAGCAATTACAAAGCCCCGGGGCAATTGATAGGCGACTTTCTATCGAATCAGCCTTCCACAAAATTTGGTGAAGTAACGCCTTCTTATACGCCTGGCGTACATTTAACCAACCTAGACACAGCGCTACCCGACTTTGCCATTACTGCAATTCGTGAGGCAATTCCGCAATTTGCCAAGCAGATTAAGGGCTTTGATATGGCAGATGGCATACTGACTGGTGTTGAAACCCGCACCTCATCGCCTATCCGCATTAAACGCAATGACGATGATTTACAAAGCATCAACACAAAAGGCTTATACCCTACTGGCGAAGGCGCTGGTTATGCAGGTGGTATATTATCCGCTGGTGTAGATGGCATTAAAGTAGCTGAAGCCGTAGCACTTAGTATTGCAAATAGTTAGCTTTTATAAGCTCGACATGAAAAATGAATTAGCCCAGTATTACCGCTATACCCTGCGTGGCTGTTGCACCTAAATTATCGTGCCAAGTAATGGCCACTGTATCGCCCACTTTCGCACCCTTTAACCTAAAGGTAAGGTAGGGATTTTTAGAAATACCCGTACCCCACTGCGCTTCTAATACTGGTTTACCATTTAATGAAGCAGTCACTAACTGTACAAAATGGGCAGAAATCAGTTGACCGTCATCCCCTTTTCTGCGGCCAGTTTCCATGGGGTGACTCATGAGTACTTTCACTTCAACATAGTCGCCTTTTAATTGCGCGCGCATTTTCATGTTACTGTCCATTGCACTTCCCTACATAAATTTGAAATTGTGTTTCATCATTCTGAGTTTATAGTAGTGCACTGTTTATAAAATTGCACTTTAGCCGCAGCCATTTTCTAAAACTACTACATTACGCGCATTAGTAAAATATTGATCCCCTGCTTTTACTATCACTTTAATATCTGACGTATCTGCCATCTTAATCCGCGTCACTACATAAGGCTCAGCACCATTACTAAATTTAAAAGTGGCAATTAAAGGCGTTGGATTTTTTTCTACCAATATCGCGATTGATTCGGTATTAGCAATATTGCTTTTTATTTCCACCTGCACAATCGCGCCGTTTTCTGCGCGGTCTGGTGCTGTGATTTGAATATCTTGGCTGGGTAACGCATTAACAATATTTAAGTTACCAGTAGCTTCATTTAATATAGCTGTTTCAAAAGCAGCTTTATTCCAAACAGCGGCTAAGGCACTGATTGGCGCTAAAACCAATAAGCTGAACAAACTCAGTACAAAATTTCTACGTTGCATTATTTACTCCATCAATTTGATCAGTATCATGACCAAACATGCATTAAAGTTTCGCTTTTTTCTCATCGCCCTGCATGCGTCTTAGTTCACTTAAACGCGCTTCTACAATTGATTTTTGGTAAAAATCGCCATCATTAGCTTTAACCGCCAACTCCATTTGCTCAATAGATTTTGCCAAGTCATATTTTCTATAATACGCTTCACCTTGTGCTTGGTGGCTGAGCAACGCCTTATTTTGCATTGCATAAGCTTTTGCCATTAAGTCATATAAATGCGCATCATCAGGGTACAAACCCTGCTTTTCTTTCGTCAATTTAGCTGCGTTTTCAGCTTGTTTCACCGCTAAAAAATGTTCAGCATAGCCGTAAATCAACGCACGATTATCAGGGAACAACTGCAATGCGGTCGCATACTGCTTTGCAGCTAGTTGCGGATTATTTTTAGCTACGGCTAAGCGCGCGCTTAAATTTTCAATCATGGGGTGTTGTAGTGCATTTTTTCTAAGCCATGTAATTTCTTTTTCAGCTGGCACCAATGCATTTTTACGCAATAGCGCCACAGCCAAACCATAATGTTCAACTACTTCATTTTTGTAGCGACGTTCACGAATACTTTGCTCAAATAAATCAACAGCAGACTGCACACTCCCAGTACTCGCCAGCAATTTAGCACGCACATATTGAAACTCTACGCTATCTGGCACCTGTTTATATTGCATTCTATCCACACGGTTCGCCACATCGGCGATACGCTCAGTAGTCAACGGATGGGTGCGCAAAAAACCAGGAGCATTACCTTCTGCGAAGCGCGTACCGCGTAACAATGTGGTAAAAAAAGCTGGCATCGCTCGCACATCAAAACCGCCACTTTCTAATATCTGCAAGCCAATACGATCAGCCTCGCGCTCATGTTCGCGTGTGTAGTCCAGCTGATTTTGCACACCCACTGCTGAAGCAGTCGTAAGCGCACCACTAGCTAGCTCTGGATTTGCACGTGCGACCAATAAAGCCAATGCAATGCCTGCAATGTTCTTAAAAGTATCATATTTTTGCGAGGCCAGCATACGCGCCAAATGATGCTGTGTGACGTGACCAATTTCATGCCCCAACACACTAGCAAGCTCTGATTCGCCATTGGCAGCCAAAATTAAACCCGTATGTACACCAATCACCCCACCTGGCATAGCGAACGCATTGATAGAGTTATCTTGCACGACAAAAAAATTAAATTTTTGCTGCTTGTCAGGGCCATTAGACACTAACCTTGCACCTAAAGCTTGCAAATAATCCGTCACCTCTGGGTCATGCAGCACCTCGTCGCTGGCGGCAACATCACGCAGAATTTGCTCGGCAATTGCAGTTTCTTGCAATGCGGATAGCACAGTGCCAGAAGCATCGCCTAACTCGGGTAGCTCGTTAGCGCCAGCGTTTGATATGCCTGCTACTGATAAGAAAAACGCTAGTGCCAACAACACAGTTCGCGCGGTAATAATAATTGATGATTTTAATTTCATTGTTGTTATGATAATAGTTAAAGCCATTCAGTTCATGAAAAAAATGTATCAAAACATTACAATATTTCTCTAAAACCAATACTTAAGCTTATGACGCCAACTTCAAATACCCCTAACAACCCGCTCACCCACTTTGATAGTAGCGGCCAAGCGCACATGGTGGATGTAGGCGAAAAAGCTGAAACGCACCGCATTGCAGTTGCTACTGGCAGCATCAAAATGCTACCCGCTACGCTCAATCTTATTCAACAAGGTAATAGCAAAAAAGGCGATGTATTAGGTATTGCCAGAATTGCCGCCATACAGGCCAGTAAAAAAACATCAGACCTAATCCCGCTGTGCCACCCAATTGGACTCACTCGCGTTGCAGTGACGTTCGATATCAACGAAGCTACAACCAGTATTTTATGCACCATTACGACAGAAACCTATGGCAAAACAGGCGTTGAAATGGAAGCGCTGACCGCTGTGAGCGTAGGCTTATTAACGATTTATGATATGTGCAAAGCTGTGGATAGAGGTATGACGATTAGTGATATTAAAGTGTTAGAAAAACATGGTGGGAAGTCAGGTGATTGGGTGGCTAAGTAAGAGTTAACAGAAACGCAACTAAAGCTAATTTTGGAGAGTAAATTGTATAAATTATTACTACTTTGTGCGATATGCACAATTACATTAACTGCCTGTGAGAAACAAAAACAAGCCTCAGCCGAAGTTGGTGCTATTCCTAAACAGATTATTGATAAAGCCACTAACGACATTCACAATGCAGAAGCACTCGCCGCTGAAAAGTTGAAAGCAGCTGAGAGTGAAGCTGCGCCATAAGATGCGGGGGAATAAGTTTAACCGTGGTCTGACCCCTATTATTCAAAGCTCAGCCCAACCTAGGCAGGCTTAATCGTAGCGAAGTGGAATCTAACAGTTAACGTAGCGCCTTGATAAATAGTTAAGTTTATGTTTAAGTAGGTTTTTCCGCATGAAGATAATAATCTGCTCTTGGAAGGGTGACAATGGCTGCAAAAGACTTGTCCTTATTGCGGCATCAAGTACAAACTAAAAGCGGGTAAACACGTAGCGCATCATTAAGATTTGTATTATTTTACTTCTGACTTAACCTTAAGGATAACTAATGATTAAAATTTATCAATTAGCTTTGGCATTTTTGCTTGTGGCATTTACTGAAATTACTATTGCTAATGCAGCCGAACCTGAAGTTCAGTCTGGTGATGACTATAAAATATTTACCACTACAATCCCTTTTCAAGGCAAAGAGGTTTACGTGATTAAGTGTAATAATGGCTCGTATGGTGATTGTAATTACAACTGGCAATCCTTGTGTTTAAAAGGTTCAGCATACAACCCAGACAGGGAGGGTAATGCTGATGAAAGTGACCACAGTGCACCCAGCTCTTTTAATAGAGGGAGATTATTCGTTTGCAAATAGCATAATTAAGCACGTAGGTTGGGCTGAATAAAATGAGGCCGTAAATGCATTCACCACTCCACTAAGTGGAAGTGAGAAAGCTCAACATTTACTACAATCGTTGAGCTTCGCTATGCTCAGCACCAACCTACATAACCCAAACCATCGCTATGTTGTACAAGCGTAAGGTGTCGCATCAATTTGCGGCGTTTCACCAGACATCAATGCCGTCACCAACTTCGCACTCGCTGGCGCCATCGTCAAACCATATCTAAAATGCCCAGTATTTAAGTAAAGATTTTCAATGGTAGGATGCGCTGAAATAGTAGGTAAGTTTTCTGGGGTACCAGGCCGTAAACCGCTCCAGTGTTTAATGATGGGTTGGTTTTTTAGTTCCGGCATAATTGCTTCAGCTTTTGCACTAATTTCAGCGCGTACAGCTTCTGTCACTGCAGTATCAAACCCAACATCTTCTAAAGTACTTCCAGCCAGCAAGTAGCCATCACGGCGCGGTATTAAGTAAAAACCTTCTTTATACACCATTTGTTCGAGGTTCTTTTGAGGTTTATAGAGCAGTATTTGCCCGCGCATGGGTTTAATGTTGAGTTTAGCGGTGGTTTCTTTGAGCAGCTCAAAACTCCATGCGCCGGAGGTGACGACAAATTGGTCTGCGGTTAATTTTTCGCCGTTTACTGTTTGCCACTCATTCAAAGTTGGTGTTTGTTTAAGAGGAATGAGTTCTGTGTGCTCTAGCATGGTGACATTGTTTTGCTCTAGCCACTTACGCATGGCTTGCATAAGATAAGGCGGACGAATCTGGCACACGGTAGGTAACCAAAGCGCATCTTCACCATTGGTAGATTGCACACCGAAAGCAGATGCTTTTACTCGCTGAATAGGCATTTGATTGCGCGCACACCATGTTTGAGCAGCTTCAGTATCAAACTTCGGTAAGATTAAAAAGCCTGACTGCTCAAAATTAGCATCAATGCCTGTTTCTTGCTGTAATTGCTGGCTAAGCTGACGATATGCATTTGCGCCGTTATTAGTCAGTGCATTGACTTCGTCTGAGTACATCCAAGGCACCAGTGGCAAAAGTATGCCACCGCCAGCCCAAGAGGATTCTCCCGATGTTTGGCTGGCAATCTGATTGCGTTCTACTATGGTGACATTACAACCGCGTTTCACTAACGCCATGGCGGTCATGCAGCCGACGATGCCGCCGCCCACGATTAATACTTTTTTAGACATAATTATTTAATTAAGATTATTTAATAGCTACGCGACCAATGAGCAAAGCATTTTGCGCATTGGCTAACCCCGTAGGCTGACCCAATAGCACGATCACATCACCCTCTGCCAAAATACTATCAAACGTGGGTTCTGTGCCATTAGAGTTTGGACGGCGAATGGATTTGACCTCTACAGCAAAATTTTCTAAATTCATATCTGCCAAACGCCTGCCAATCGCAAATGTACCTGCTGAAATAATGACCGAATGCAGACGTACTTGTTGCTTTTCTAAATCCTCATCTTCAGCATCTGAAATACCATGGAAATATCCTCTAAAGAGTTTATAACGCTCTTCTCGGAATAAACGAATGCGCTTGACTACCCGATTCAATGGCACGCCCAGCAACATTAACGCATGCGAAGCTAGCATTAAGCTACCCTCCAATATTTCTGGTACAACTTCGGCCGCA
>JANOHT010000190.1:0-2623 GCA_031406605.1 Methylotenera sp.
CCATGTACATTACCAGATTGTGCTGGCGCCCCTGATGCCTTACCTAACCGCTTTTATGCTTATGGCGTAGTAGCGCGTTTAGCTTTACTTGCCGCAGCGATTGAATTGCAAGAACAAGATCCTCTCAACACATAAAAGTAACCAGCCATGAGACTCGCCTTCATTTTAGACCCGCTAGATCAGTTAAAAGCTGAAAAGGATACTAGCCTTGCCATTATGCGTGAAGCTGCTGATCGTGGGCATGAGTTATATGTGAGCATGCAACATGAGCTATTTTTACGTGGTGATATCGCAAGAATCAAAGCTAGAAAGTTTAACTTTGCAGTTCAAAGCTATTCATTAGAAGATGCTGTCGAGTGTTTACCTGCAGATTTTGACGCAGTGATTATGCGCAAAGACCCGCCGTTTGATAATGAGTATCTTTACAGTACCTATCTGCTGGAAATCGCTCAACATCAGGGTGCACGCATTTATAACAAGCCAGCTGCAATTCGTAGCTGGAACGAGAAATTATCGGTGACACGCTTTCCGCAATTTGCACCTGAATTTTTAGTTACTGCCAACAATGATTTAATTCGAGGGTTCTTAAATACGCATCAAGATATTGTCGTTAAACCACTCGACGGCATGGGTGGTAGCAGTATCTTTCGTTTAGGCTTAAACGACCCGAATATCAGCGTGATATTAGAAACAATTACGCAATTTGGCACACGCACCGTGATGGCGCAACGCTACTTAACCGCAATTTCACAAGGCGACAAACGCATTATTGTGATTGATGGTAAGCCGTTGCCTTATGCATTGGCACGTATTCCTAAAACGGGCGAGACCCGTGGCAACTTGGCTGCCGGCGGAATAGGTGTGGCACAGTTACTAAGCAAACGTGATCTGGAAATTGCCACTACAGTAGGCAAGACACTCAAAACAGAAGGTCTATTTCTAGTGGGTCTGGATGTCATCGGCGAGCATCTCACCGAGATTAACGTAACAAGTCCAACTGGTATGGTAGAGATCGCTAAGCAAACACGCGACCTGGCACAACCATGCAATCCCGCAGGTGTCATGATGGATGCACTTGAACTCGATATAGTGTATTAAATGCGCAAAGCAGTCACATTTGTACTGGTTGCTTTAGTATTGATACTCAGCGTATTTAGTCTTCAGGCATATTTTCGTGAACCGTTGTACCACAGTCAAAGTTATGTATTTGGCACGCTTGTCGATATCAGTATCTATGGTGAACCTGACGAACGTGCAACTCAACTTAGCAATCAAATATTGCAAGATTTTCAAGACTTACATAATCGCTTGCACGCATGGAAACTCGGCGCAAATAATCAGCTCAGCGAATTAGGTCAACTCAATGCGGCTTTTGAGCACGGCAACAAACCCATCAACATCAGTACCGATCTTGCAAATATTCTCGCTGATGCAACTGCGCTCTCTGTTAAATCAGAAGGCTTATTCAATCCCGCAATTGGTCATTTGATTGCCGCTTGGGGCTTTCAGCGGGATGAGTTTAGCGCGGTGAATATTGATGACAAAACAATCCGATCCTTAGTCAAGGCCAATCCTCGCATGACGGATATTGTTGTGAGAGATCACATAACTTACAGCACCAATACATCTGTAAAGTTGGATTTAGGGGGCTATGCCAAAGGTTATGCACTAGATAAAGCCTCTGCATACCTACGTCAGCAACATGTTAAGAATGCACTCATCAATATCGGTGGCAATATCATCGCAATTGGTCAGCATGGTTATAAGCCATGGCATGTAGGCATACAACATCCGCGCATGCCCACGGCAATTGCCACCATTGACTTACCTGATGGCTGGGCAATCGGTACATCAGGTGATTATCAACGGTACTTCATGCTGAACGGTAAACGCTATTGCCATATTATTGACCCACGCACGGGCTATCCAGCGCAACACACGCAAGCCGTGACAGTACTAGTGCCACCACAACCACATGCTGGCGTATTATCTGATGTAGCCTCGAAGCCGATTTTCATTGAAAAGCCAGAAAATCGCAGCAAAGCAGCGCTAGTTTTTGGTATTAAAGATTTTATAGTGATAGATAATCAATCTGCTGTATTTGTCTCTAGTACCATGTCCAAAAAACTTAACTGGGTAGCGCCAAATGTTAAAGCTATTACGCTACCCTAAATTACTTTTTGCGGAACTACGCATTGGCGACTGGCTGATTATTCTGATTAGCTTGCTCTGTGTGTTTTACTTGTTTCGTACCTTTTGGTCCAACGAACAAGCCACAAAAGTACAAATCAGGCTGGGTGATAAAATCTATGCAACTTATAGCATTGACCAAAAACGTGAAGTTCATGTCCATGGTAAATTAGGTGATGCAGTAATTAGTATTGATCAAGGCAAAGCCAGGTTTGCCAAATCACCATGCCGTAACCAATACTGCATTCATCAAGGCTGGCTAACGCGCGCTGGGCAAGCTGCGATTTGTTTGCCGAATCAAATGAGTTTGGAATTACTAGGCGAAAGTAAAACTTATGATTCACTTAGCTATTAAATCCCCTTCTTAGGTCAGTAGAAAATTACGTGAAACTCACACGAATTCACACTACCTTAGATGACCATCGCATCGCCA
>JANOHT010000218.1:0-2034 GCA_031406605.1 Methylotenera sp.
CCTTCTTCGTAATCTTTTTCGCCACTTTTCGCAATAATTTTAGGGTTAATAAATACCTGCAAACGGTTTTTAGTTTCACTGGTATCAATCACTATCAACTGTATATGCTGATTCACTTGTGTAGCGGCTAAACCTACTCCTGGCGCGTCATACATTGTCTCCGCCATGTCATCGACCAAACGACGAATTGTCGCATCCACCTCTTTTATAGGTTTTGCCACTGTATGCAAACGTGGATCTGGATAGTTGAGTATGTTCAAAATTGCCATAAAAGTACTGTTGTTTCCATAAAAGCTTGATTGTTGAATGAATTACGTGATAAATTTAACGTAATTTCGCGGCATTGCCACGTATTTTTTACTGCTTTTTAACGTTTAATTGACTGAGGTCAACAATATGTTTCGCCACATTATAACGCTGCTCATGTTTTGTTGCATAAGCTTAAGCATTCATGCTCAAGAAGTTGCACTCAAAAACAATCATCCTGACCGTCATGTAGTGGTTAAAGGCGACACACTATGGGGAATTTCGGGCAAGTTCCTTAAAGACCCATGGCAGTGGCCAAAAGTTTGGCAACTTAATCGCGCGCAAATTAAAAATCCGCATTTAATCTACCCTGGTGATGTAATCGTATTAGACATGAGCAGCGGCTCTCCGCAACTGCGTTTGCTACGCGAAACTGTTACTTTACAGCCAGGTGTTGTCATTGAGCCGTTAGAAAAAACTGCGATTTCTACTATTTCACTCAATGTAATTGCACCGTTTTTAAGTCAGCCACTTGTTATTGAGAAAGATCAATTAGCCACGTCGCCAAGAATTATTTCCGGACCAGATAACCGCGTCGTGTTAAGCCCAGGCACTCGGATTTATATCAATAAAATTGAAGAAGGCGATGGTATTAACTGGTTTGTATATCGTCCGGGCGGTGTGCTAATTGATCCTGATAGTAAAGAAGTGTTAGGTACAGAAGCGATGTATTTAGGTGATGCTACCATTACTAAATACGGTGAGCCTGCAAGTGCTGACATCGTTAAAGCTAAAGAAGAAATTTTTACCAGGGATCGCTTAGTACCTACGAATGATGTCGTTGAAACTAACTTTGTTCCACGTGCACCTGATACCGAAATATCAGGACGCATTATCAATATTTATGGCGGTGTAGCTGAAGCTGGACCAGAAAGCATAGTCTCTATCAGCCGAGGTTCTGCAGATGGTATCGAGGTTGGGCATGTCCTTGCGATTAATCGATACGGTCGTGTGATTAAAGACCCCGAGCCATCGAAAGATAAAGATGCTAACGCCAAACCAAAATTGAAAGAGTTAAATTTTGACGTCAGTAAAGATAAAGACGGCAAACCAATTGTTAATTTTGAAAAAGAACCTGCAAAAACTGAGTTAGTGCTTGAGCCTGGGATGATTAAATTACCGGATGAACGCGTCGGTTTACTGATGGTATTCCGTGTGTTTGAGCGTGTATCTTATGCTTTAGTAATGCAGGCATCACAGCCGATCAACAAACTTGACTCAGTCAATACACCTTAAGTTATTGATTAAATTATTCTGCTTATGTCATATGACCACAGCGATGAAATTACAGAAAAGTCACTGTGGATTAGTTTAAATAGTATTCATGGTGTAGGGGCACAAACCTTTTGCCAACTACTTAAAGCATTTGGTAGTCCAAGCAACATATACTCGGCAAGTGGCAAGCAATTAAAAGAAGTTGTTTCAGACAAAATCGCGGCTGAAATCATCAAAGGCGTAGATGAAGATGCTTTAGCTGATTCGTTGGCTTGGCTGTCTCAAGTCAACAATCATCTCGTCACACTCGCCGACCCTGATTATCCCAAAGCATTACTGGAAATTACTGACCCTCCCCCGCTGCTATATGCAAAAGGTAATTTAGCGCTATTAAATCAACCGAGCATTGCTATTGTCGGCAGCCGCAATGCTTCTGTACAAGGCGAAAAAAATGCTGAGGCCTTTGCTCAAGGGTTATGCAGTTATGGCTTGTGCGTGGTCAGTGGGCTAGCA
>JANOHT010000233.1:0-8997 GCA_031406605.1 Methylotenera sp.
GACTTTTCTACCAGTTCTGCCCTGGTTTCAATACCAATCACCCGCCCTGCCACCTGCTGCTTTGTGAATAGATCGTACAAAATAAAGCCCAAATAAGATTTACCCGCGCCGTGATCCACGAGCGTTGGGTCTGGATTTTGCAGCATGACATCATTAAGCAAAGGCTCAATAAAGTTATATAGATGATAAACCTGCTTAAGCTTGCGGCGACTGTCTTGGTTAAGCTTGCCGTCACGCGTGAGTATATGTAAGGCTTTGAGTAGCTCAATTGATTGATTTGGATTGATTTCAGGTATTTGCATCACGCTATTTTAAGGCAAAAACAATTTAACCACTGACAATTGCGGATAAATGTAGATAAAAACTTGAATTGATGCACTAAATGTTAAAATGCAAAATAAGCAATGAAGTTAGCATTAATAAGGAAATAGAATAAATGGCAATTCAATGGTATCCGGGTCATATGACCCAAGCACGCAAAAAAGCCGAAGAGACAATGGAGTTCACGGATATTGTCATTGAGGTATTGGACGCGCGCGTGCCTGAGGCGAGCCATAACCCTGTGATTAACTAAATGCGTCTGTTCCGTCAGCGCCCTAATTTAAAGATATTGAATAAAGCGGATTTGGCTGACCCCGTTGCCACGCAAGCATGGCTTAATTACTTTAATCGTCAACCTAATACCAAAGCTGTTGCGCTTTCCTGCAAAAAACCTGGTGAAGCCAACAAAATCCCCAAGGTTTGTTTAGCACTTACGCCACATCGCGGTACGCACTTGAAGCCTTTGCGCATGCTGATTATGGGCATCCCAAACGTAGGTAAATCTACATTGATGAACGCCCTGCTTAATCGTCGTGTAGCCAAAGTAGGCGATGAACCTGCTGTCACTAAAAGCCAGCAGCGTTTTGATTTAAGCGAAACTATGAGTATTACTGACACACCAGGCATGATGTGGCCAAAAATTCAGTACGAATCTGATGGTTACATGCTTGCAGCCAGTCATGCCATCGGACGTAACGCAGTCATTGATGAAGATGTAGCGCTATTTTTAGCCAATAATTTACTTAAAAACTATCCTGAATTACTTAATGCCCGTTATAAGCTAGATACCATGAAAGCTGATGGTGGGTATCTTGATGTTTTGAAAATGGATGGCGTAGATTTACTAGAGGCGATTGCCAAACGACGTTCTTATAAACGTCATGATGGCTTATGGGATACCGAAAAAACTGCTGTGGCTTTTTTAACCGATTACCGCAGTGGCGCAATTGGCAGAATCAGCCTGGAAACACCATTAAGCCGTGAGGCAATGATTCAAAGCACCAAGGCAGTGACATCTGATGATGAACAAATCATCACTGAAGAATACAATGTATCAGAAGGTGATGCTCCAAATAATACTGCTATTTAATGGCATTGATTCATTGAAATCTGCGCTTGCGAACACTCGTTTTTTTGACCTTGTTTAAAGCTGTTAGCGAATGCATCCATACCAGATTTAGCTTTATGTGTAACGTTAACAGCAACGGTTGACTCCACGGGCTTTTTACGTTCAACCTGCTTAACATCTGCATGAGCACTGTTAGACGACTCACTTCTTGTTGCAATGTATGCCTTCTGTGTTTCACTTTGTGCTTTTTCTTTTGCCGCATTCTGCTTAGCTTTTTTCGCTGCAAGTTTAGATTTAGCTAACTTTTCTTGCGCAAGCATATCTCGCGTAATATCGTTTTGTAATACTGGTGCGCTAGACCCCTGTGAAGGACTAATCGCAGCAGCTTCAGACCTAGCATTCACTTCGACCAATGGTTGGTTGTTGATTTTCTCGCTCGCACTCAAAGAAACTTTCACCGGCTCAGCTGACTCAGCTTTATTCGCTTTCGCCTCACCCTGCCGAGTAGCTACATGAGGTGTAACAGATTCAGCTTGCGTTGGCATCAATTTAGCAAAACCTAAAAGTGCCACAACGACTAGCAGCCCAGGCGTTGCAAATTTCCAGTTCACTTTGTTTTTAAGAGCTATCTGATCAGAATATCTACGAGCATCTTTAGGCGCTTGAGGTTGACTTGCGCCAACATCTGAATCTATATGTGAACGCACAGAATATATCTCATGCTCGCGCACATGTTTATCATGCTTAACTCCTGAATAAGCGAACATTTCTGAAAACTCTAAAGTGAGGCGCGAAGTAACTTCGTAATACGAACGTGAGACTAAAATTTGATTTGGTTCTGAAAAACTCATGATGCGTTGTGCCACATTAATACCATCACCAATAATATTAGGCTGACCATTAATATCAGTAACAATGCGTACAGGCCCTAAGTTAATACCAAAGCGCACATACAAAGAGTTTGAATGGTTGACGTTGCTTTTTAAAATACCATCACGAATGGTCAGTGCAACAAACATGGCATCTTCTGGCGACCCCATCAATGCAATCGCTACACCATCCCCAGTATCGAGAATAATTCGATCATTTTGTGCGACACTTTTTAACGAGTTGCTGATCAAATCATTGAATTGAATTTTTACATTTATTTGGTCAGAGTCAGATTTTTTTGAGTAATCAATGATGTCCAGAAACACAATACTGCAAATAGAAGTTTTATTGACTCTGTCGTTCATAGTTGAATTTCTACCAATCACGTCAATTAAATGACGATAGTTTTAGGAGTTAAAAAATATCTTACATAAAACTTTAAAACCAATTTCGTAGCTAAAGCTACTGCCTAATAGCTTTGTGGCCTGAAAGGTTTTTAAAAAAATTTACATTCCAAGTTAAGTATAGCAACAAGCAATTATTATGCCGTTAACACCTATGTGTCCTCACGATTTAACATACATCAGATTTTCTGAATAAATACTAAAAGCCACCTACACAACTGGTAATATAAATCTTACAAAAAATTACAGTTATTTAATTAAAGCCTAAAGTGAGGCAAGATTGCTCAAGCATCTCTTTCAGTTATTTTGCATATTGGTTCTACTGATGGCCACAACGGTCATTAACCACACATTCTTCAACATGCTAGGCAATACTGGCGTGAGTATGCTGTATTTAGTGGTTGTGGTTGCTGTGGCTTATTTCTGTACTTTTGGTATCGCCTCAGGCACGGCAATTGCTGCGTTTTTCACCATTAACTATTTCTTTGTCGCGCCGCGTTACACTTTTGAAGTCGCGCATATTGAGTCGTGGGCGAGCTTAATCAGCTTTTTAATTGTATCTCTTGTGATCAGCTCTTTAGTTAAACAATTAAAGTCTCAAACTGAAGTCTCTGTACTTGCCTCAAAACGCGCTGAGTTCGCTAAAGCTTTAGCAGAAAAACTAGCACTTTCAACCGATTTAGCGTCTTTAATTAACGACACTTGTACATTATTACAAACTGAGTTCAATAAACCATTCGCTATTGCCCAATTAGATGCCAACAAGACCTACCAGCTACATTCAGATAATGTGGCTACACCTGATCAAAAAGCCCTAATATGGGTAGCAACCAACGGTAAACCCATAGGCCCGTACACAGATAACTGGCCAGAATCTTCATATTGGCTCATGCCTTTTAATCGCCTACCGAGTCAACTGCCAATTTTAGTCGTTGATAATGTAAATGCACATGACAGCGCAGAAACCTATACTGCAATCAAATCATGTGTCGATCAAATTTCACAAAGTTACCAACGGCTTATTAATAATGAAAAAGCCAAACATGCTGAATTGATGGCTCAAGAAGAGGCGATACAAAGTGCTTTGCTTGCTTCAATCTCACATGATATGCGCACACCACTCACCTCAATTTTAGGAGCGGCAACCACTTTACAACAGGCAGATCTAGAACCCACACAAGCAACACATTTAACCTCGCTCATCGCCTCACAAGCACGATATTTGGCCACTACAACTGAGAACATACTCTCTCTTATCCGCTTAGAATCAAGCGAAGTAAAACAAATTCCTATGGACTGGCAATCTCCCGAAGAATTGATAGGCGTAGTGACAGCGCTATATAAGAACCGTGGTGAATCGCTTGATTTAAGAGTAACCACGAGCGAACCAGAGCTATTGATTAAAGGGAATGCAAACTTGCTGATGCAAGCGCTAGTTAACCTCATCGATAATGCAAATCAAGCACAGACTGACCTATCCAATTTAAACCCAGAACCTATTCTGATTGATGTTATAAAAACTGATGATAGTATCAATATCAGTGTGAATGATCGCGGTAAAGGATTCGATGAAACGTTTACTGCATCTCAAATCAAAAAGTTTTCATCTACAAACGCGAAGGGGTTTGGTTTGGGCTTATCCATCGTACAAGCCATTGCAAAATTACATGATGCAAGCTTAATTATTCATAACCGGGAAGGCGGCGGGGCTTGTGTAACTTTGAGCTTTAATATTCTGAATACAGAAAATGCTAATGCCTGATAAAAGCCTTATTCTAATTATTGAGGACGACATACAGATTAGTCAGTTTCTGCAATCTAGCCTGAAACTAAGCGGCTACCAAACGCACTGCGCGCCAACGATTGCAGGTGGCAAACAGCTATTGAATGAGCATAAACCTGCACTCATCATATTGGATTTGAATTTACCGGATGGCGATGGTCGAGACTTCATTGATTATGTACGCATCAGTTCTGATATTCCGATTTTAGTATTATCAGCGCGTCAATCTGAGCAAGAAAAAGTAGATTGCTTTGATTCAGGCGCAGACGATTATTTGGCAAAACCATTTGGTGTGAATGAATTGCTTGCCAGAGTAAAAGTAGCGCTTAAACGCACCGCGATGATGTCTCTACGTGACGATGTTTTTAAATTGGATGATTTAGAAATTGATACTGTAAATTCTAGTGTTTCGTTGCATAAACAGCCTGTTCACCTCACCCCTATTGAATTCAAGCTACTATTTATACTTGCAAAAAAACCTGGAAAGGTATTCACACATCGTCAACTTCTTGTCGAAGTTTGGGGACCGGAATATGTAAACGACACGCATTATCTGCGCATTCACATGGGCAGATTACGGGCACGTCTTGAAATAAACTCAGCCGCACCGCGCTATATTCTGACTGAGGCAGGTATAGGCTACAGACTCTCAGCCACATAAAATATTAGTTACTAATTATTTAGGGTTTAATAATGGACGAACTAAAAACCATCGGATTATTTATACTCACCGCGTTCGCAGAAATTATTGGTTGTTATTTGCCCTATCTGTGGTTCACTCAACATAAAAGCGCTTGGTTACTTATTCCTGCAGGTGTTTCACTTGCGTTGTTTGTCTGGTTATTAACGCTTCATCCAACGGCTGCGGGCAGAGTTTACGCGGCTTATGGTGGAGTGTATGTATGCGTAGCGATTTTCTGGCTATGGTCAGTAGATGGCGTAAAACCGACTATTTGGGATTTAATAGGCTCCGGAATTGCGTTAATAGGCATGGCAATTATTATGTTTTCTCCAAGAAATGTTTAATCACAATATTTAATCCATGTTTATGTGATTGATACACTCATGCTGTTTCAATGACCTTGTCTTAATTTTACAAAGGTCATTTTGAAACAATCATGCAGACAAATATACAATCAGCAAACACACCATCAAAAAGTGTTGCGGCGCTAACATTGGGCGCTATCGGGGTGGTGTATGGCGACATCGGCACAAGCCCGCTTTACACAGTTAAAGAGATTTTCAGTGCATCCACAGGTATAGCACTTACACAAGCTAATATCATCGGGGCAATCTCCGCTATATTTTGGATATTAATGTTAGTTGTCACACTGAAGTACGTCATTTTAGTATTGCGTGCAGATAATCGCGGTGAAGGTGGCATTATGGCTTTGCTTGCACTTGCCGTTTCTAGTGCATCTGCTGCGCCAATGCGAAAAAAAATATTGCTTGGATTAGGCGTATTCGGCGCCGCACTCTTTTACGGAGATAGTATTCTCACTCCCGCTATTTCTGTGCTTTCGGCAGCAGAAGGTTTAGAGCTGATTACCCCAGGCTTAAAATCTTTCATCATGCCAATTTCTATTGCCATTTTAATTGCACTCTTTGCTTTTCAAAAATACGGTACTAATGCTGTTGGTAAGTTCTTTGGTCCTATTATCGTCGTATGGTTTACTGTGCTAGGTGCAATCGGTATTTATCACATTACCCAAAACCCCATGATATTGAATGCACTTAATCCTATGTATGCATTTCACTTTTTAGCCGACCGGGGTGCTGGTATCTTTTTAGCGGTAGGTGCTGTGGTGCTTGCTATCACAGGTGCAGAGGCACTGTACGCAGACATGGGGCACTTTGGTAAACCTGCTATTCGTATTGCATGGACAGGTTTAGTATTACCAGGTTTAGCACTTAACTATTTAGGTCAAGGTGCTTTACTGTTATCAACACCTGAAGCCGTGAGTAACCCGTTCTACCTATCGTTTCCTCCTGAATTGCTGATTCCTGCAGTGATACTTGCGACGCTTGCCACTATCATTGCATCACAAGCGGTAATTTCAGGCGCATATTCAATTACGCAACAAGCCATACAACTAGGCTTTTTACCTAGAATGCAAATACTGCATACATCAGCCAGTGAGTCAGGTCAAATCTACGTGCCTGCGGTCAATTGGTTTTTGTTAGTGGCTGTAGTCATTACTACCATCGCTTTCCAAAACTCTTCTGCTATCGCATCAGCGTATGGAATTGCTGTGACTGGTACGATGTTAATAACCACCATACTCACCTATTTTGTATTACGCCATAACTGGAAGTATCCGCAATGGATAGCCTTAAGTGCTACTGGTGCATTTATTGCTTTAGATTTGCTCTTGCTCGCCTCATGTTCAGTCAAGTTTTTCAAAGGTGGCTGGTTCCCAGTAGCACTTGGTGTTTTATTGGTGATAGTCATGTGGACATGGAAACAAGGCCGTGAAATTCTGCTGCAACATATTCATGAGGACGACCCAAAACTGGAAGACTTTGTGAATAATATTGCACGTGAAAAAAGAGCAAGAATCGAACGCACAGCAATATTCTTATGTGCTAACCCAGATACTGTGCCGCAAGCATTGATGCATAACTTAAAGCATAACCAAGTGTTGCATCAAACCAACTTAATACTCACAGTAGAGTTTTTAGATACTCCAACCGTAGCTATAGAACAACGTTTGCACATTAAAGAAATCGGTTCTGGCTTTTGGACAATCAGGTTGCATTATGGCTTTATGGAAACACCCAATATTCCTAAAGCTTTGGAAGACTGCAAAATTGACAATGTGACGATTGACCCATTCACCACCTCATACTTTGTCAGCCGAGAAACCGTAATTTCTGGGCAAGGAGGCAAAATGGCAAAATGGCGCGATGAGTTGTTTGCAGTCATGTCACGCAATGCAGGTAGCGTAGTGAGCTATTTTAATATTCCGAGTAATAGCGTGATTGAATTAGGTTCTAGGATTCATATTTAATTTTATGCACTGCTGAGTTAACTGCCTCGGTTGAATTCAATCGAGGCAGTTTAGCATTTAGAACATGTTAGATTTCTCAGGAAGTTTCCTTTTTAACCAACTGCTTCGCGAACTCAACATCCAGCTTACTGACCCGCTTTGGTGTTTGTGGACCGTATGCGTTCACAAATGACACAAACTCATCCAGCATCATTGGCTCACAAAGACGGTTAGACTCTCCAGTAGCATCTGCGAGTACTAATGAAAATAAACCGCCTCGGTTTAGTGTCATAGAATATTGCTCATTACCGCTACGTCGTTTTAATCGATCGATTGCAGCGCTGGCTTTAGTGGATCTCATATTTGGATAGTCCTCATTGCATTTGCTTTAATCATTTTAACCCTTGATTTTTATGGTTACTTTTCAAATGACAGATTATGGCATGCTTTAATCATCAACGTTTGATGACAATATTAGATAGCTAGTTTCAGGCTTAAACGCTAAAATCCAGAGTCTAGATTTTTCGCTAAAATTCAAATTTTTTTCGAATCAAATTCTTCCAGAACATTTTTCTTCAAGACCATTTTAAAGTAATGCATGCTAAACACCCTTAACTCGCCGCAGCGCGAAGCAGTTAAATATCTCGATGGTCCTTTGCTTGTGTTGGCTGGCGCCGGTAGCGGTAAAACACGTGTGATTACACAAAAAATCAATTATTTAATTGAGGAAGCTGGCTACTCGCCCAAAGAGATTGCCGCCATCACTTTTACCAATAAAGCCGCGCGTGAGATGCAAGAACGCGTGGGCAAGCTGATGCAGGGTAAAAGCACCAAAGGCTTGACGATTGCCACTTTTCACTCGCTTGGTCTGCAAATGTTACGCGCTGAAGCCGCCCTGCTCGGTTATAAACCGCAGTTCTCAATTTTAGATTCATCCGATAGTTTTAAGATTTTGGCGGACATTTTAGCCACGACTGATAAGCAATTATTACGTAAAACGCAGTGGCAGATTTCGGCCTGGAAAAACGCCTTTATCAATGCAGACCAAGCTAAAGCACAAGCCGATGAAGAACTCACCCATGCGGCGGCCAAGGTATATCAGTTGTATCAGCAAACGCTTAAAGCGTATCAAGCCGTAGATTTTGATGACCTGATTAAGTTACCTGTTGAGTTATTTGATCAGCATGAAGATGCGCTCAATAAGTGGCAACGCAAGTTGCAATACTTATTGGTAGATGAATATCAAGACACCAACGCTTGCCAATACAAGTTGATAAAAATGCTCACAGGTGTGCGTGGCCAATTTACTGCAGTGGGTGATGACGACCAAGCAATCTATGGCTGGCGCGGTGCGGATGTTGAAAACTTGCATCAACTCACAAAAGATTTTAGCAAACTAAAAGTCATTAAGTTAGAGCAGAATTACCGCTCTACCGTGCGTATCCTGCGTGCTGCCAATCAAGTGATCAGCAACAATCCTAAATTATTTGAAAAGAAATTATGGAGCGATTTGGGCACAGGTGAGTTGATACAAGTCTCTGCCGCGATGAGCGAAGAAGC
>JANOHT010000266.1:0-3632 GCA_031406605.1 Methylotenera sp.
TGATTTAATGGTGCATGTTGTGGTTGAAACACCAGTTAAACTGACAGAGCATCAAAAGAAATTACTGCGTGAATTTGAAACGAGTACACAAGGTGATGCTAGCAAACACAGCCCACGCAATAAAAGCTGGGTAGACAAAGCGAAAGAGTTTTTTGGCTAAGTACGCATCAAAAATTAGCCTCGCCTGTTTCAATTAAATTCATGCGTTGAATTCACATAATATAAAAGGCTCACATTCGAGCCTTTTATATTATGTGTGACCTGTCCTGAAATAAGTTGACACTTTTTGAATTGAATCAAGGAGCGTCAAATGGGTATTGGAATGAAGAGAACACAGCGGGACTACACGCTGGCTTTTAAGATATGTTTGCGGGGAAAATGTCATGATGATTGAATCTATGTTCAAAAATGCCAGAGGTTTAGCAAATGACGATTACCACTACTTCCAGGAAATCATCCTTAATAGCGACAATCTACTTCATGTTTTCTTGCGCGGTAAAAAATATCCAGATTATGTAGCTATTTTTGTGTGCAGAAAAACTGCAAACCTTGGAATGGCACTGACTAAAGTGCGTATGGGGATGCCAGAAATTGAGTTGTCTGTATAAGAGACAAAACAGTTAAGATCATGCACTTGCTTAAAGTAGGTTGCAACAACTTAACTACAATAAGATATGGTATGGCTTGGTGCATTCACACTGAGCCGCCATAAAGGTGATTGGTATTGCTTAATAAATTTCATCTGGGCTGGAAAAACCACACACATGCTAGGAGGCGAGGGGTATGTTACTCAACTAATCGGAGCTTTCATTAGTCGACTCTATAAACCCATGCGCCATTGCATATTGTATTAACTGAAAATTATTCTCGAGCCCCATTTTATCCATCAATCGCGCCTTATGTGCGCTGACGGTTTTATTACTGATAAACAAGTCTTCGGCCACAGCATTCGAGCTCTGCCCATTAGCAAGCTTACGGAAAATCTGTAACTCTCGATCACTTAAACTATCATGTGGCAATGCAGGCTTCTGCTCACTGCTAATAAAAGCTAATTGCTCAGCCAATTCATGGGAAAGATAACGTCCACCAGCGGCCACTTTTCTTGCTGCTGCAATTAGCATTTCAGGATCACTATCTTTTGTAATGTAGCCTGAAGCCCCGGCATCCAACTTGTTACGTGCGATTTGCGGTTCGTTATGCATCGTTAAAACAAGTATTGGTAGCTTAGGGTAAATAGACAGTATTTTTCTAATTAAATTGGCTCCGCTGATGTTTGGCATGGCAACATCTAAAATCAACACATCTATACTCAAGTTACTCAGCACCTCAAGCACTTCGTTACCGTTAGAAGCTTCAGCGACAACCTGCAAATCATCGGTCATCATGAAAAGTTTCTTTAGACCTGCACGCATTAGCACATGATCATCAGCGATCATCAGTCGAATAGTCATAATTTCTCCGTTACTTCATTGTTTGGTATACATATACTCAGTAGCGTACCATGCTCAATTGTACTGGAAATAGTCAACTCACCGGACAACATACGCACTCGCTCATGCATCCCCACAAGTCCGAATGATTTTTTTGTATTCTTTGCATCAGGTTTAAAACCTTTACCATTATCTTGAATTTCAAGTATGAACTGCGGTGGCGTTGATAGTTTCTCTAGCTTGATAGTGACCTCAGTTCCTTCTGAATGGCGCGTTACATTGGTCAAAGACTCTTGCACAATACGAAATAATTCAGTAATAGTATGTTCATTAGTCGGAGCGTCCTTCTGATCTGCATGCAACTTGCAAACGATGCCAGTCTGGCGGCTGAACTCATCGGTTAGCCACCTCAATGCAGGCACGATTCCCGAATCCAACACCGCAGTACGCAAGCTGCTGGCTATATTTCTCACGACATGTATTGAAGAGTCAACAATTTTTACGGTTTCAGCGATACGCTCTGGAAGCTGCTCAAGATTATCCAGTTTGCATGGAAGAAGTTGTATCTGTAAGCGCAGAAGCGTTAGCAATTGTCCCAGCTCATCATGAATCTCACGTGCTATGCGCTTCCGCTCTTCTTCAAGCGTACGCTCTCTGATAGAAGCCCACTCCAGAATCAAAGACTGTGATTCATCCAGATTTCGCTCAATATCCTTAAGCATAGAAATGTTTCGACCAAAAGCCAATGTACCGATCACCTGCCCTTTTGCATCTTGCTCAGACACCACATACATATCATAACTCACCACTTTTGCATTCCGGTCTGTCCATTCAAGCAAAATTCTATCTGGAACTCCAGTTTCCATGACCATTTGCAAGCGTGCTTTATATTCATCTGATGACAAGTTCTTAGCTGTCCAAGCCTCCCCCAAAGGCCTATTCAAAAGCTGTTCTGGCGAAAAGCCTGTATTTTTTGTGTATGCCTCATTCACAAACACTCTATGACAATGTACGCCGTATCGTATGATCATGTCTGGCGTATTTTCTGCCATCGTACGGAACTGACGCTCACTTTCAGACAAAATGGAATTAATACGCTCCTGAACATGAAAAACCATGTGGCCAAATGCACGTGATAAACCACCAATTTCATCGTCACTCTCCACCACGGGATAGACGCTATATTCTTCATCCGCAGTCACCCGATGTGTTAATGCTGTTAAATGAGATAACGGCCCGGTAATTGATCGTTGGAGTACCGATGCCAGCCAGATAGCTAGCGCTAGCCCTAAACCTGAAATCAATAAAATAACTGCAAAATAAATCGACATGCGACTGTAAAATGACGCTAAGCTGCTTTCCAGCATCAGATTACCGACGGGTACTGCGTGCAAAGATATTTTCGTATATATTCTGAAGCGTCCCCATGTGCTATTTCCAACACTCATTTTGAAGGTGTCTTTATCTGCGCTAAACACCTCCCCTTTTTTATGATAAGTAGCAAGAACTCTACCATTGGGTAACATCAGTGCGGCTTGCATAACATCTGGAGATGCTCGCAAAGAGGCGAGTGCTTCTGATGCCACTTTAGCATCCGCAAAAGCCATTGCAGTGGCTACACTATCACTCACAATGTCGGCTTGCACTTGCATTTCACGCAAAGTGGCATGCTTCACTGCATAATATTCATAGCTGAGCATGATGCCAAAAATAGGAATTAGCGCAGTTAAAATAACGATGATATTGATTAGTATCAGCTTACTTTGTATAGGCTGATTACCAAACCAAGTTTTCATGTTCATGGTGAAGTAACCTGCCTAGCCAATCGCAGCAGCCTAGCACTCAAGTTGAGATTAGCTTGCTTGGCTGCACTCAAGTTAATATTAAAGACTAGGCGCTGATTCTCAGGATAAAGCAGAATCATGACACCATCTTCTGCTAAGCTAGTTTCATCAGTAATCGTCAGCACAGGCAAATTAGCCAGCTCGCTCATCAGTTTAGAGGTTCGATAGCGACCCATATTTCCAATAAACACTAAATGGCAGTCATTTACTTCTTTTGGCTCTAGAATATGGTGTATTTGGATAGGTTTATTATTGATTGCTTTACCACGTAGTGAATCTAGTGCTGATCCAAAGTTATCATGTCCCAATATACATATATCAAAAGTACCCTTCGACACCTCTTGTGGCCATTCGGTCA
>JANOHT010000293.1:0-2458 GCA_031406605.1 Methylotenera sp.
GAGTTTCAATAACTTCTCTGCGCCATCTACATGCTCGGCATTCACAATCTTGGCGATACGCAAATCGACTTTAGTAAAATCATCGATTGTTATGAACGAGGTCTCAGCAGCATCGCCAGAAGCCAATATTGGTGCGACTGCTGGCGATGCCGTTTTAATGAGTGCTGGTGTTGGTGCTAAATTCTCATTATTGGCTTCTGTCATCGCTTCAATCGCTTTCGGGTCAATTCGCGTTATTAAATGTTCGTAAGCATTAATTTGATGTCCAGTCACAAACGAATCAGCGACAGAACCCCATGTTAAAGGGGCAATATTTAAGAACTTTTCAACTTCTACCGCTAGTTTGGGTAAAACTGGTTTCAGGTACAAGGTTAGTAAACGAAACATTTCTAATGCTGCAGAGCAATCCAAAAGTAATTCTGCTTCAGCTTCTGCCCCTTCTTTTTTAGCTGTAAGCCAAGGCGCAGCTTCAGCAACGTAAGCATTAGCATGGTCTGCTAAACGCATAATTTCTCTAAGCGCCTTACCGTATTCTCTTGATTCATAAGCATCAGCAATAGGTTCTGCAGCATTCTTTAATTCTTCAATCACAGGATGTTTTGTGGCTGCTCTTATTTTCCCATTGAATCTTTTATTGATGAACCCAGCCGTGCGGCTAGCAATATTGATGTATTTACCCACCAAATCACTATTTACACGGGCGACAAAGTCTTCCAAATTCAGGTCAATATCTTCCATGCTGCTATTCAATTTAGCCGCGTAATAATAACGTAGATACTCAGGATTTTTAATGTGGTCTAAATAGCTGCGCGCGGTAATAAACGTACCGCGTGATTTACTCATTTTTTCGCCATTCACGGTTAAAAAACCATGCGCAAAAATTTGTGTTGGCGTGCGATAGCCACTAACTTCAAGCGTTGCAGGCCAAAACAAGGCATGGAAATACAGAATGTCTTTGCCGATAAAATGATAAAGCTCGGTGGTTGAGTCTTGTTTCCAATATTCGTCAAAATCTAAACCTTGCGTTTCACAAAGCTTTTTGAAACTGGCCATATAGCCAATTGGCGCATCTAGCCACACATAGAAGTATTTACCTGGTGCATCGGGGATTTCAAAACCAAAATACGGTGCGTCACGTGAAATATCCCAATCATTCAAACCATTTTCAAACCACTCGCCCATCTTGTTGGCGGCCTCGCCCTGCAATGTTCCAGAACGTGTCCATTCTTTCAAAAATGTTTCACATTCTGAAAGCTTGAAGAAGTAATGTTCGGTCTCTTTGCGGATTGGTGCAGCGCCAGAAACCGCAGAATAGGCGTTAATCAACTCGGTTGGGTTATAGGTTGCGCCGCACACCTCACAGTTATCACCATATTGATCTTTAGCATGGCATTTTGGGCATTCACCTTTAATAAAGCGGTCAGGCAAGAACATATTTTTAACCGGGTCGTAAAACTGTTCGATGGTTTTAGTGGCAATTTTGCCGTTAGCTTTGAGTTTTCTGTAAATCGTTTGCGAAAGCTCTTTATTTTCGGGCGCATTGGTTGAATAGTAATTATCGAACTCAACCAAGAACTCCTTGAAGTCGGCACTGTGTTCTTTATGTACCGCATCAATTAAGGCTTCAGGTGTAATACCTTCTTTTTGCGCGCGCAGCATAATCGGCGTGCCATGCGTATCATCCGCGCACACGTAATGCACTGTATGCCCCTGCATTTTTTGAAAGCGTACCCAAATATCAGTTTGGATATATTCCACCAAATGACCAAGGTGAATGCTGCCATTGGCATAAGGCAGCGCGGAAGTGACCAGTATTTTTTTCATAGGCGCTATTTTAACAAATCAAGCTGCTAAAATGGCGTTTTGTTTCAAATAGAAATTGAATATGGCTATTACCCAAGAAATCATTCAAGCTGCGCTTAAAAACATCACCGACCCTAACACGAGCAGGGATTTTATCAGCAGCAAATCTGCCAAAAATATTCAAATTAACGGCAGTGATGTGAGCGTGGATATTGTGCTGGGCTACCCAGCCAACAGCGTGATGACTGGCGTGAAAACGCTGATAGAAAATAGCTTGCAAGACGTAGCTGGTATTGGCAATGTCACGGTGAATATTGGCAGCCGCATCGTAGCGCACAAGGCACAGCAAGGCGTAACGCTTCTGCCAAATGTGAAAAACATTATCGCGGTGGCATCTGGTAAAGGCGGTGTAGGCAAATCGACCACCTCAGTTAATTTGGCTTTGGCCTTGGCGGCAGAAGGTGCAACAGTAGGATTGCTAGATGCTGATATTTACGGCCCAAGCCAGCCGCAAATGTTGGGCATTAGCGGGCGCCCAGAAAGCATGGATGGCAAAAGTATGGAGCCAATGCTGGCGCACGGCATACAAGCTATGAGTATTGGCTTTTTGGTAGATACCGATACACCGATGGTCTGGCGTGGCCCAATGGTCACA
>JANOHT010000295.1:0-6024 GCA_031406605.1 Methylotenera sp.
TGGTCGCAAGAAGGCTCGCCATTGTTAGTGCACGGGCAAAAGCAAGCGCAGATGCTACGTGGGTTTTTAGGTCAAAAAATCAATTCGCCATTTGCCGTTGAGCTAGGCATGAGCTATGGTAACCCTAGCATGCAATCTGCCATTGATAAATTACGCGCAAAAAACTGTGACCGCATTTTAGTGTTTCCTTTATATCCGCAATATGCAGCCAGCAGTACGGCAAGTGCGCTGGATGCCGTATGGCGGATATTACTTAAAACGCGCAATATGCCGGCCATTCGCACCATAAAACACTACCATGACCATCCTGCATATATTGCTGCACTAGCGCAAAGTGTACGTGAGCATTGGCGTTTGAATGGCAAACCTAATGCAAATGGGTCAGGAAAGCTTGTGATGAGCTTTCATGGTTTACCGAAGTTTCATTTAATGAAAGGTGATCCCTATCATTGTGAATGTCATAAAACTGCACGTTTATTGGCTGAAGCTTTAGAGTTAAATAAAGATGAATATACGGTTGCGTTTCAATCGCGTTTTGGCAAACAAGAGTGGCTCAAACCTTATTTAGCCAGCACTTTAGAAGCGTTAGGGAAAGCGAAAACCAAACGTATTGATGTGATTTGCCCAGGATTTAGTAGCGATTGTTTAGAAACTTTAGAAGAAATTGCCCTGGAGGGTAAAGAAATCTTCACGCATGCTGGCGGTGGCGAATATCACTATATATCTGCGCTTAATGAAAGTGAGGCTTGGATACACGCCATGACTACGATCGCGCTTGAAAATCTGCAAGGCTGGGTTACAACTGACTGGAATAGTGAGTCAGCTAAAAAAGATGCGGAAATGACTAAATTACGAGCTCATGCTATGGGCGCTAAACAATAAGCGTTATACTTTTGTTTTAAGTTATTAAATAAAATCATGATAGTAATTACTGGCGGCGCGGGCATGATAGGTTCTATCATCGCTTGGCATCTCAACACAAAGCTTCAACGTGATGATATGGTCATCGTTGACCATATCACGCATGCTGATCAATGGCAGAATTTGGTCAAACGCCAATATGTGCAATATTTAGACAGAGAGCAATTATTGCCTTGGCTTGAAGGCCGTACTGATATAGAAGCCATTATCCACATGGGCGCCATTAGCGCGACTACCGAGCGTGATTTCAATAAACTCGTGACGAATAATATTCAATATTCACAGAACTTATGGACTTGGTGCGCTAACAACAATGCTTCATTTTTCTATGCCAGTTCTGCTGCGACTTACGGCGCGGGCCAAGATTCTAATGGTAAGTTTGGGTATGATGACGCATCGATTGAACATCTGCGCCCGCTCAATGGTTACGGCTACTCTAAACACTTCTTCGACCAATGGGCGCTACAACAGGTTAGCAAGGGCTTACGAACGCCACTAGCTTGGGCAGGATTTAAATTCTTTAACGTGTATGGCCCTAACGAATACCACAAAGAACGCATGGCGAGCGTAGCGTTTCATAGCTTTAACCAGTTTAAAGAAACTGGCACCGTTAAGCTGTTTAAGAGCCATAAAGAAGGCTATGACGATGGTATGCAACTGCGGGATTTTGTGTATGTGAAAGACGCCGCTTCGGTAGTAGTACATTTTCTTGAACAAGCATTAAATGGCAAACCATGCGATAACGGTATTTATAATATCGGCACAGGCAAAGCGCGGGCATTTAAAGATTTAGCGACCAGCGTGATGATTAGTATGGGGAAAACACCGCACATTACCTACATTGATATGCCAGAAGATTTACAAGGTAAATATCAATATTTTACTGAGGCAACGATGACTAAACTACGCGCCACTGGTTATCAGCTAGATTTTTATAACTTAGAAGATGGCGTGAAAGATTATGTGCAGAATTACTTGATGCAAGAAGATACATATTGTTAAAGTACTTTTATAAGCGCGATACAAAGAGACTATTATTTTGAATCAAACGAATCAACACAAATTTTTAGAGCAAGAGTGGCAAGCGCACACCACCATGTTTGCCCAATTGCAAACTATATTCCCGCAAGTAGTTGCGGTTGCAAATGAGTTACGTGCAACGCATCAGCGCGGCGGGAAAATTCTGATCATGGGCAATGGTGGCAGTGCTGCGGATAGCCAGCATATCGCTGCTGAAATCGTCGGTCGTTATAAAAAAGAACGTCGCGGCTTACCTGCTATCGCGCTGACTACAGACACTTCAATCATTAGCTCAGTCGGCAATGATTACGGTTACGACTATATTTTTGCCCGCCAGATTGAGGCATTATGCCGTCCGGAAGACACCGTGATTGGTATTACCACCTCTGGCAATAGCAAAAATGTAGTAAATGCCATCATCGAAGCAAACTCAATTGGCGCAACCACCATAGGCTTAACTGGCGGCACTGGCGGAAAACTGCTGGACTTATGCAAATTCAATATCGTTATGCCAAGTAGCGATACACCACGCATTCAAGAAGCTCATATTTTTATTGGCCACAGCCTATGCGATATGTTGGAAGCAGATTAAGTTAGGTTAACAACAATATGAATGCGCACTTAATTGAAACTGTTCGTCTTTTTACTGAGAATGAAAAAGCTATCCCTAAAAAATTAGTATTAGTGATCGGCGATGTCATGCTAGATCGCTATTTGGTGGGTAGCGTCAATCGAATCTCGCCTGAAGCGCCAGTGCCAGTGGTTCTACTTAATCAATCTGAAGACCGTGCGGGTGGCGCAGCCAATGTTGCGGCGAACTTAAGTGGCTTAGGATTGAAAACACAGATTATTGGCTGTGTTGGCAACGACATGACGGGCAAAATACTCAATCAAATGATTGCTGATTCAGGTATTGATATCACCAATATCATGACGTCTGACCAAAGACCAACCGTCTCTAAAACCAGAGTGATGAGCGGCAACCAACAGATCGTGCGTATTGATGAAGAAAGCCCGGCGGCATTTACCACCGATGAGACTAATCAATTGCTCACTAACGTGACGCGTGCGCTCAATAACAAACCTGCAATGGTCATCCTGTCAGACTATGCAAAAGGTATGTTAAGTGACGCCACTTGCCAAACAATTATTAACCAATGCAAGCAACTGAATATCCCTGTCATTGCAGATCCTAAAGGTCGCGATTACAGTAAATATAAAGGCGCTAGCGCCCTTACCCCCAATAAAAAAGAAACAGCTGAAGCTTGCGGTGTTGCAATGCATGAAACGGATACTCTATTGCAAGCGGCAAAAAAACTTAAAGATAATCTCCAATTAGATTTTCTTGCGGTCACGCGTGGTGAAGAGGGTATCTCTTTCATAGATGATAAAGAAATTCAGCATATTCCAGCTACCGCTAAAAAAGTATTTGATGTATCTGGCGCCGGAGACACGGTAATTGCTACGCTTGCCGCTGGTTTAGTGCATGGTTTGACTCCGCATAATGCACTGCAGCTAGCCAACATTGCAGCAGGTATCGTAGTAGGTAAAGTAGGTACAGTACCAGTGGGCCAAGCTGAACTATTGAGAGCTTTAATCAGTGAAGATGGTCAATCGCAAGCTGATAAGATTTGTGATAAAGACCAACTTTTGGAATTAGTGAGTCACTGGAAAGAAAACAAACAAACTATCGTATTTACCAATGGCTGTTTTGATTTACTTCACGCCGGGCATGTTACCTATTTAGAAGCCGCTAAAAAAACTGGCGACAAGCTTGTACTTGGACTTAACACCGACCGCTCGGTGAGTGCGTTAAAAGGACCTTCACGCCCTGTAGTACATGAGGGCGATAGAGCACGCGTACTTGCTGCGCTAGCATCTGTGGATGCCGTTATTTTATTTGATGAAGATACACCATTACAGTTGATTGACGCGATTCGCCCTGATGTTATCGTCAAGGGTGATGACTACTCTGAAGAACAGGTTGTTGGCGGCAAAGAAGTGAAATCATGGGGTGGTAGTGTTAAATTGATTCCCTTAGTGCAAGGTCGTAGCACCACTAGTCTCATCAAAAAACTAGGTACGTAAGTTGCCTGTATCTAATGTAGTATCTCCAAAAATATTAGTGTTAGGCCCGGCTTGGGTAGGTGATATGGTGCTTGCACAAAGCCTGTTCAAAACACTTAAAGCAAGCAATCCAGATTGTATAATTGACGTTGCAGCGCCCGCTTGGACATTGCCATTGATCGAGCGCATGCCTGAGGTCAATAAAGGCATCGCCCTGCCATTTAAGCATGGTCAATTTGCACTATTTGAGCGCATAAAATTTGGCAAAAGCTTGCGTTCAGAAAGTTACGTACAAGCAATTATTCTAACCAATTCATTCAAATCTGCTATCTTGCCATTTGCGGCAAATATCCCGCAACGTACAAGTTTCTTAGGTGAAATGCGCTACGGCCTAATTAACGACATTCGTCCATTAGATAAAGATAAGCTGCCACGCACGGTAGATAGGTTCGTTACTTTAGGCCTAAAATTAAACGCTGAATTACCAGTCAACATCCCTAATCCTGCACTACTCACAAATAGTAAAAATGCATTTGATTGTTTACAAAAACTTGGGGTTAACAAACCTATTAGCAGAATATTAGGACTTTGCCCAGGCGCTGAATATGGCGAAGCCAAACGCTGGCCAGCAGAATATTATGCAGAAGTAGCCCGGGATGCGATAAAAAAAGGCTGGCAAGTCTGGTTATTTGGCTCGGATAAAGATACTCCTGTCACCACGGCCATTAACCAACTCTCACATAATCAATGCTTAGATCTGGGTGGCAAAACCAACTTAAGCGAAGCCATTGATTTAATGTCGCTATGCGATGTTGTTGTCAGTAACGACTCTGGTTTGATGCATGTGGCTGCTGCATTGGATAAAAAATTAGTGGCTATTTATGGCTCATCGGATCCGAACCATACACCGCCAATGAGCAGCAAAGCTGTTGTTGAATATTTAGCGCTTGAATGCAGCCCCTGCTTTCAAAGAGAATGTCCTCTCCATGGGGACGCACATTTAAAATGCTTGAAAGACATCAAACCTGAAACTGTGGTAACCCAATTACTATGAATTTGGCATTCAATCATTCAAATTCTTCGCTTAGCTTTATAGACAGACTTCAAAAAATGTCAATTAACAAATTGCAAATTCTGTTAACCAGCATTGCAATGCTGGTTGCTGCCCAAATTCAATATATTCATTACGGTTGGATTAATCCTGATAGCGTGCTCTATTTGGAATCGGCTAAGTTGATTAGTATTGGGGACTGGAAAGGTGCTTTTAAGGTTTTCAATTGGCCGCTGTATGCAACATGTATTGCATTGGTATACAAGGTTTTGTCACTAGGCATCAACGTAACCATTCTTAAAGCAGCCTTAGTACTCAACGTCATTCTATTTGGCATCGCCAGTACCGCCTTTCTAAAAATAATAGAACTTGCTGGAGGCAAATCTTTACATCTCATTGTAGGCACGATCATCCTCATCAGCTCTCAGTATTTGGTTGGAGACATCTTGTCTATGCTGATGCGTGATGAAGGATTCTGGGCTTTCTATTTACTGGGCTTATTATTTTTCATACGCTTTTTTCAGCATCAGCGCTTGTCAGATGCTTTGCTCTGGCAAATATGTATTTTGCTTGCCACACTATTCAGGATTGAAGCGATTACTTATTTAATATTGTTACCATTGGTATTTTTTACTATTAAGTCACTACCATGGTCACAAAGGACAAGCCTATTTCTTCGTAGTAATCTGATCAACCTTGCAGCTTTACTAGCTATGGTGGTAACCATTACCATATCTGATTCACTGAGCGTTCAAAACTTTGGCCGCCTTAAAGAAGTCTTTAGCCTCAATCTGTATCAGGAATTGACTAATATGTTAGTAACCAGAGCGGACATTATGTCCAATGCTGTACTGGGCAAGTACTTAGCAGAGTTTGCAGTACCCGGATTATTACTGACTTTTATTTACGCCATGATCACTAAAGTAATATCCGCGTCAGGCGCTATAAATGTTGCACTCGCAGCT
>JANOHT010000301.1:0-18949 GCA_031406605.1 Methylotenera sp.
TCAATCATGGAATACGGCATTAGCCGAGACGAAGCACAACGCTTCCGCATTCCTTGCGGTGGTCGCTTGCAGATATTTGTTGAGCCATTAAATACTTCAGAACAGTTACAGTTGCTACTCAATAGTTTGCAGGATAGAAAACTGATTAAACGCTCAGTGAATTTGAATACGGGGCAAATCAAGTTAATGCAGGTTTTGCCTGAAGGGTTGCCAAAAATTGATGGTGATTGGTTTCACACTTACTTTGGGCCGCAGTGGCGCTTACTGATTATTGGCGCGAATCAATTGGGTTCCATGCTGGCAAGCATGGCGCAAGTGCTGGATTTTGATGTGCTGATTTGTGAACCGCGCCAAGAGATTCGCGATGAGTGGCATGTGGAGGGCGTGACGTGGATTGCAGGAATGCCTGATGATGTGGTGCTAGAAATCAATCCCGATGCGCATACGGCAATTGTTGCTGTAACGCATGACCCTAAGCTTGATGATATGGCATTACTGGAGGCACTTAAATCAGACGCGTTTTATGTAGGGGCACTAGGCTCGCATAAGAATCAAGAAAAGCGTCGTGAACGTTTGCGCATGTTTGATTTAAATGAAATGGAGATTGCCACCCTGCGCGGGCCAGTAGGTTTGCAAATTGGCAGCCGTACACCAGCTGAAATTGCGATTGCCATACTCGCTGAGCTGATTCAGGTGAGAGCGCAACAACTTAAAATGGGTACTGGTTTTATTAGTGATATTAGTGATATTAGCGATGTTCGTTGCGAGGCTAAAATCTAAGCTCTTAAGTCTGCCGGTGTATCAATATCCGCTAAAATCCCTGCATCATCACAAGGCAACAGGTAAACTTCATTTGGGTAACGTTTAATAATAGAGCGCGCACCTTCATCACCACACAGATTTTCTAGCTCACTACGAAACTTGGCAGAAAAACCAACAGGATGCCCACGTTGCCCATGATAAGTAGGAATGACTATCCCAGCACCAGTGCTAAGCTTTGTGGCTACTGTTTTGATAGTAACAGGCTCAATATAAGGCATATCAGCTAAAGCAATAACAAACCCACCATTAGCAACCTCAAAGTCAGATGAGAAGCGAATTGCCGTAGATAGGCTATCGGCCATTTCTTGTTCATTCTCATGACAGAATATAACTTTCAAACCAGCATTCAACAACAATTCAGCTAGCGCTTTATTTTCTGATCTAACCACTGCAATACAAGTTGGAATAGCTTTAATTAAGTTCTCCGCAGATGTCAATGCTATCGGGCGACCGTCTGGCAAAAGCTGTAAAAGTTTATCAGTCAAACCGAATCTGCGGGAAAATCCAGCCGCCAATAAAATACCTATCATTAGTAAAACCCCGAATTTGATTATGTTGCAAACCAATACAATAATACATTGCGTTGCAACATTTAATCTTGCAAGCACAATTTTGTACTACACCTTATTCGTATTCTTGATAGTTTCGGAAGGTGTAGCGATTCCTAAACAACCATAACTACTCGCTTTAATCGTTAATAAGCACTTACGTTGCAAATCAATTATTAGCTATTCTGTTGTATTAATGAATATTAAAAACGGGTGAAGTCCTAGGGCATCATGAGAGGGGCTTTGTCTCTCTATTTATGCTAAAACTTTTCTTTCAAATGCTCGTTTAGGTATTCTGTACCGCTAATAGTCAACTTCCAAGTATCGTATTTGTAAGAGACAAGACCTAGAAGCATAAGGCTTTTTATTTTTGATTGATTTAAACCAAATTTCTTTTCATCAGCAATTATTTGGAGGGCATTTTCTAAGTCAGTTGATAATATTTTCATGTAGTAAATTTAATAGATTATTAAATTTACGTATGTGCGATGGCGTACATGTCACGCAATGTTTACAACATCCGCTTTTAAACTGCTCTAAATAATCTACAAGGAATAATAAGTTTATTAGCGACAATAGAGACTTGGATGGAAAAGCTTGTTGCAATTACTATTTGCTTCCTAAGTTTCATTCTAGGGCCGATTTATGACAATCATTCAATTGTAAAAGTGCAAATTCTGAATGGTCGCTTGGAGCCTGCACCATGCGCACAGTATGTGTTACGAAAGAGTCTATGCCAGGGATGCATCTCTGGCTCGAAACCTTATCAGGCTCACATACTATCGCGCATGGATAGTCGCTAAACTCGCCGCCGCGCCGCAATGACGTTCGGCACTTGCTGGATTAGCGCTAGTAGGCGGTTAAGTTGCTCCAGACTCGAGATTTCAATTGAAAACTGCATCAGCGCCATATTATTCCTACTCATAGTATTAGCCTTGATGGCATTGACCTTTTCCCGAACGAATAGGTCACTGATGTCGCGTAGCAGGCCTTGGCGGTCATGGGCTTCCACTTCGATATCGACATCGGTACTGACATTCTGGTAGTTACCCCACTGGGCGCAGAGCAGGCGGTTGTGCCGCTCCTCCGGCAGTCGCGCGATGAAGGCGCAGGCCCTGCGATGGATGGTTACCCCGTGGTCGCGTGTGAGGTAGCCGACAATTGCATCCGGTGGCATAGGTTTGCAGCATTTGGCGGTGCTAGTTTGTAGGTTGCCAACCCCTTCGACCACGACCCCAGCCTGAGATTTTAGAGCGGTGACACGTTTAGGAGTTAGTGGCCGATTGGTTTCTGTTGGTTTGGGTGCAACCTCTTCCTGAATGGCGAGGGCGATCTGATGCTCGCTGACATCCCCGCGTCCAATGGCGGCCAGAAAATCTTCAAGTTTCTGGAATTGCAGTTTCTGCGCGATTTTTTCCTGATTGACGGCACCGACGCCGGCTCGATGCAACTCACGATCCAGTCTAGCGCGACCCTGTGCGACGTTTTCCTCAAAATGCTGGTATTTAAACCAGTGTCTGACCTTGGCGCGTGCACTCGGGCTTTGCAGGAAACCAAGTGTGGCATTTAGCCAGTCGCGGCTGGGTGAGCCATGTTTTGAAGTTAGGATTTCCACTCGCTGGCCGTTTTGCAGCTTAGTGTTGAGTGGCACGATGCTTCCATTCACCTTGGCGCCGCGCGTGCGGTGCCCCAGATCGGTATGCAGGGTATAGGCGAAATCAATCGGGGTGGCGCCCTTGGGCAGATCGATGACCTTGCCCTGCGGTGTCAGCACGTAGACCTTATCCTGGAACAGTTCACTCTTGAATTGTTCCAGTAGGTCGCCATTGTCTGAAACCTCATCCTTCCACGCCAGTATCTGGCGCAGCCAGGCGACTTTCTCGTCGAATTTGGCGTCAGATTTACCGCCTTCCTTGTAGCGCCAGTGTGCCGCGACCCCCAGCTCAGAATGCTGGTGCATCTCGAAGGTACGGATCTGAACCTCCAGCGCCAAGCCACGTGGCCCACTGACGGCGGTGTGGAGCGAACGGTAATTGTTACTTTTGGGGCGCGCAATGTAGTCGTCGAACTCATTGGGGATGGGCTGCCATAGGTTGTGGATCAAACCAAGGGCTGTGTAGCAGTCCTTGATGTCATCGACCAGAATCCGCACTGCACGGACATCATAGACTTCACTGAAATCTAGGTGCTTGCTCTTCATTTTCTTGATGATGCTGTAAATGTGTTTGGGCCGTCCACTCACTTCACCCTTGATGCCAGCTTGGCTCAATTCGTCTTTGAGCTGGGTCACGACGTCAATGATGTATTGCTCTCGGTCGACGCGACGCTCGTCCAGCATTTTAGCTACGTCCTTGTAGAGCTGAGGTTCCAGGTAGCGTAGCGAGAGGTCTTCCAACTCCCATTTAATCTGCCATACGCCAAGGCGGTTGGCCAGCGGCGCAAAGATCCCCTGGCTTTCCTGCGCAATCTGCTTCTGCTGGGCCGGACTGGCTCCCGACAAGCGGCGCAAGGTTTGCGTACGTTCAGCCAGCTTGATCAGCACCACGCGGATGTCTTGTACCATGGCCAGCAGCATTTTGCGCAGGCTTTCTATCTGCTGTGCATGGTCGCCATTTTTCCGGTTCGGGTCGTGCAGGCCTTCGATCTCGCTGAATTCCTGGATTTGCTCCATGCGTGAAATACCTTCGACCAAGCCAGCAATATTGGCACCAAAACGAGTTTCCAGCGTTGCCCGCCAGTCGCCCAGATACTCCGGCACTGCATGCAATATTGTGGCAGCGATTGTTTCTGCATCCATGTTCATGTCGATGAGGATGGTCGCTGCGCCCAGCGCATGTTGCAACAGTGGTGCGCCCGTCAGTTCGGCATGATCGGAATAGAGCGGGGCAGCTAGGTCGCAGGCATGGCGGATCAACTCGACTTCGGTAGGTGAGAAACGCTTCGCTGAAGATTCAATCCATGAGGAAACATCGATCTCATTGGCAGCGAGTAAGGCAGAAGTTGGGTTATGAACAGAAATCATGGACCATTATCGCATCAAAGCTCTAGCTTATGAATTGGACAGGTCATGTTCGATGATATTCGAATGCGCAACAGCTTAAAATACACGGTAAGTTCGTATTCTTGGTAGTTTCTGTATATGTTGCTATTCATAAATAGCCATAAATAACAACTCACATAATTCCACAAGTTTTTCAGTTGCGAATCAATCTTAAGCAGTTTTGTTGCGATGATTTATTGTTAAAACGCAACACTTTGTACATATTACTGATAAAGCAGAGTAGGGGTGTATTGCTGTTGCGCTGTAAAGTGATGCTAATCGAAACCAAGATATTAAATAATCATCCACATCCGCTAAATAAAAAATTTACTTGCATTTTATGATGACCATAATATATGATGGTCATCATGAATAAAACCATAGCAAAACGAAATGCTTCCAATCGTAAGGAAATTACGCATACGCGCATTGTAGAAACCGCTGCCCGCGCAATCCGTAGAAGTGGTTACGATGGAACGGGTGTAGCCGATATTATGAAAGAAGCAGGCCTCACTCATGGAGGTTTTTACGCACATTTTGCATCACGTGATGCAATGCTTGCGGAAGCTGCAGATCGAGCTGGGGAAGAGACTATTGCTATTGCTAAAAGAATATTTGCTGAAGTTCCCGAGGATCAAGCGTTGCAAGCCCTGATGCATGTTTATTTATCAAATGAGCATATGGCGAACATTGAAACAGGGTGCTCTTTAGCAGCCCTAGGTTCGGAAATGCCGCGCCAAGCACCTGAAGTGAGAAAAGCCTCTACTTGCCGTGTCAAGGAAATGATAGCGCTTATTAAAAGTCGACTATCAGCCAGCCAATCAAATACATATGAAAAAGCGCTTGTAATGTTATCAACGATGGTAGGAACATTATTGTTAGCACGTGCGGTGGAAGACCCTGAACTTAGTGAAGCTTTCCGACAGGCAGCTTTAAAACAGTACGATGCCAAAGAATGATTAATTTCTCATTAAGTACTTTGGCTTTTTTTTGACCTTAAATATGATGACCATCATATTTATTCTGCAATGTTTTACTAATTTTAATTAAATAGGAGCTACAACATGAAAAGTAAGATCGCAATTGTGACAGGCGCATCATCAGGAATCGGTGCGGCAACAGCAGAGTTACTCGCAAATTCTGGTTATAAGGTCTATGGAACGAGTCGTAAGGGCGCGCAAACCACCCAACGTTCATACAAGATGATTGCGCTAGATGTAAACAGCGAAGAATCTATAGAAGCAGCCTTAAAAGAAGTAGTCAAAATTGAAGGTCGGATAGATCTTGTGGTTAATAACGCAGGCTTCGGTGTAGCGCCAGGTGGAGCTGAAGAAAGTTCAATTGAACAAACCAAAATGATTTTTGATACCAATTTTTTTGGCATTGTCCGCATGACGCGCGCTGTTGTGCCCTATATGAGAAAACAGGGCGAAGGTCGCATCATCAACATCGGCTCCATTCTAGGGTTGATACCAGCACCCTACATGGCAACATATGCTGCTACAAAACATGCAGTAGAAGGCTTTTCAGAATCCTTAGATCATGAATTACGAACCAGAGGTATCCGTGTTTCTGTAGTTGAACCTGGTTATACCAATACACAGTTTGAAGCCAACACCTTAGAAGTAGATGCCAAAATAGATGAGTACAATATTGCGCGGAAAGCACTCGCAAAATTAATTAAAGTCGCTGTGGCAGGTGGTGATGATCCTAAAGTTGTTGCCAATGTTGTATTGAAAGCTGCCAATGCCAAACATCCTAAGCTGCGTTACGCAGCCGGCAAATTAGCGTGCCGTTTGAGCTTTCTGAGAAGATTTGCGCCTGCTGCATTAGTTGATATCGGCATTCGTAAAGAGTTAAAACTTGACTCTCTCGACAAAATAGCAAGCCAACCATAGGAGACAATCATGAAATTATTATCTTTTTATCGACTTTCAGTGCTATCTTCAATCTTATTTTCATTGTTGGCCATCATCTTGATGTTTGCACCAGCTCAGATGCTAACAAGCTGGGGAGTGGAATTAACAACGTCGGTAGGTTTGCTTGCAAGACGAATTGCAGCGCTATATTCTGGCCTCGCTGTGATGTTTTTCATGGTTAGAAATGCAGAACATTCGACAACCCGTACAGCGCTCATCTACGGCACTATAACGGGCTGCATGATGCTGGCAATCCTAGGTGTTTATGAGTTTGCTACAGGACATGCAACTAGCGGCATCTTGTCCGCCGTCTTCATAGAAGTTGTATTAAGCCTATTATTTATGGTTGTCTGTTGTTCAGGAAGTAAATTAAATAACCAAAACAGTAATACTAAGCAAAGGAAATCATGATGAAAGCGTTTGCTATAGGTCGCTACGGAAAGAATGAAGCGGGACGAATTTTAGATATGCCAATACCGGAAGTTCGGGAACATGACGTACTGATTCAAATCCATGCAGCAAGCCTTAATCCATTGGATTCTAAAATACGAAATGGCAAGTTAAAACTTCTTTTGCCTTATCGTTTACCACTTATTTTGGGAAATGATCTAGCTGGCACTGTTACTAAAGTCGGATCTTTAGTCAGCAAATATAAAGTGGGTGATAAAGTCTATGCAAGACCGGATGCCGATAGAATCGGCACCTTTGCAGAGTATATCGCTGTAAAAGAAGGGTCACTGGCGCTCATCCCCAATAACCTGACCATGGAAGAGGCCGCCGCAGTGCCACTGGTGGGCTTAACTGCCTGGCAAACATTAGTAGAAATAGCACAACTTAAAAAAGGACAAAAGGTGCTTATCCATGCTGGCTCCGGCGGTGTCGGGACATTTGCTATTCAACTTGCAAAGCATCTAGGGGTAATTGTTGCGACCACGACAAGTACCAAAAATGTTGAATTGGTGAAAAAATTAGGCGCGGATATTGTGATTGATTATAAAAGCGAAGACTTTTCCACTAAGTTACAAGGCTATGATGTTGTTCTAGATAGTCTTGGCGGTAAAACACTCGAAAATTCACTAAAGGTTTTAAAACCAGGGGGCAAGCTTATTACTTTAGCGGGACCACCAGACCCAGTCTTTGCAAAAGCGATAGGAGCAAACTGGCTAGTCTCTTTAGTCATGCGGCTTCTAAGCCACAAGATTAGAAAACTAGCCAAGCGGAATGGAGTGAGTTATTCATTTGTTTTCATGAAAGCAAATGGGAGCCAACTGCAAGAAATTACCGCACTAATTGAAACAGGGGTCATTTATCCAGTTATAGACCGTGTATTTCCTTTTTCATCAATCAATGACGCATTCACTTATCTCGATACTGGTCGCGCCAAAGGTAAGCTAGTGATAAAAGTTATTTGATTGCTAAATCTCTTGTGCTAATGGTGACTAAAAGTAAGTGTAGATATCCGTTTAATGTTGAGTGCGTGGAAGTAATTTAGGCTACAAAATGCATTTTCCATTTTTCAAATAAATCAATAATTTAATCGAGTTTTCACACTTCACATCTTTAATATTCATAATATTTACTTCTGTGAATAGCGAACTAATCTTGTCATTTGAGCAACTTTTGAAGTAAAAAAGTCATTTGGATGTGTAAATTTTATTTCATTAAAACATCGCAGGCTCACTTCGCTTAGGTGATACGGATTGAACTGAATCAATAATAATTGAGTCCAAACAAACTCTCTGATCATAGTGATTTGTATGCTTGCTCATACTTCAACTATCAAATCTAGTCTCAGAAAGTCTGTAATTGAGACATATCGTGCTCGTGGTAAAGGTTTAAATAATATCTGGCTCGTCTACAGTCATAAAACTAAAAGGGACTGGATTCTTCCAAGTGACCGACAGTTAATACATTGGCTTTATTACCTCGAATCGAATCCTGAAGTAAAAACGTTTAATTTGCCATTTGAGAAAATTATTTCTCGGGATGATGATGGTATTAAAGCAACTATTCTTGATGCTGAAGTTGAAAACTACAATAATGGAATCGAATGGCATGAAGTTAAAGCTGGAACTTCGAAGTGTGATCCTGAGCATATTTCACAAATGCAAGCTCAAATCAATGCAACTAAAAATCTCAAAATTAAATATCTTAGGTTTAACGACAACCAATTAAAACCCAAAGTGAAGGTGGCTTTGCGGTGGTTCAAAGCAATATCTTATGTAGCAGCGATAAGAGATCAAGAGTTATTAAGTTGTCGCACAACTTTAATAAGTGTTATTCAAAAATTGAAAAAAGGTACTTTGAAATCAATTCTTGAAGTGATGGATAACTACGAAGAATCTGTAGTTTTGGGGATGGTTGTGCGCTTATCTATCGAAAATGTAATAACTCTTGATTTACATGAAAGAACGTTCGGATATTGCACTCAATGGAAATTATATGACTAGAACATATATTAGCCGCCGAGAAACTATAGCCATGTGTCCGCCTATTGATATTTGGCCTAAAGTGCAGTCAGACGCTATGACGGATAAAAATCGCGAAATTTTTGAGCAAAGATGCAAAGCTGTTGAAAGATATTTACAAGGGGATTCTTTGTCTCAAATTCAAAACGATACTTCTATTCATATCAAAAGAATTTCCAAACTCACGACACGATGTTTAGAGATACACCCTGACGGAAGGATTCATGGCTTTAGAGCTTTAATCCCAGGGTTAACCGTAAAGAAATACGAAAGGAAATCCTCTGTTAAATCAAGTTTCGTTAGTGATAAAGGTGGTCTAGCAGGAGTATTTTCACAACTATTAAATAAATACCCAGCAATCGAAATCGATCTTGTTAAATCAATTCAAAAGCAACAATCAAATGGTATAAAAATACATGAAAAGAAAATTAATGCTAAAGCATTACATAATAAATTTATTAAATTATTAGAAGAACAGGGTGTGAAAAAGAATGAGTGGCCGTTCAATGTAAAATATCGGGGTTTGAGAACCATTCAAAAGTATCTTAATGAAGTACTTAATTTAGGTTTCGATAAGTCCGTTAAGAATCGTGAAGAGCAAGTTTCTATTGCACATTTAGCGGTAGGAACTGGTCATAACAAATTTTTAAACTTCGAAGAACCCTATGATCTTCTTGAACTAGATGCTTACGAAATAGAAGCGTTTTTTTCATCAAAATTTGAAACGCCAGAAGGCACTACCGTGGATACTCATTTGGATAGGATATGGCATATTGTGCTGATAGAAAGTATGTCTGGCGCTATTTTATCTTACAAAACTGTTTATCGAGCTCAAGTTGGTGCAGATGATGTAATCGATGTATTACGTAACGCTGTCAACACGCCTACGATTCAAAATTTAACGATACCTGGGCTAATTTATCCCGAAAAAGGAGGTCTGCCTAATGAAATATTTGATGAATGCAAAGGAGCTTTATGGGGAGTATTAATGTTGGATGGGGCACTTGCGCATCTATCTAAAGCTGTACACGACCGTGCAAGGAAACATCTAGGTTTCAGCATAAATTGGGGGCCTGTTGGACATTTTGAACGCAGACCCAATATTGAGAGATATTTTGCCACATTATCAAAAGATATATTCTTGAGGTTTCCATCCACTTCAGGTTCTAATCCTTTGAAGGGTCGGGCTAAAGATGCAGAGGCAAAAGCACAAATTTATAAAATTCGTGCTGATAAAGTTGAAGAGTTGGTAGCAGTACATACTGCTAACTATAATATGACACCAAACGAAGGTAACTCTTTTAATTCTCCTATTGAGGTGCTAGAAAGTTTTTTATTTGCGGAACCCCGCCATTTTGTCCTACGGAAGGCACCAGTAAAACTTGGCACTTCCAAAATTTTGATTCCCTTATTAGCAGACTGTAAAGTGAGGGGAAGTCGTGAGACTGGTAGGAGACCTTACATTCAGTTTAAAGGAGCAAAGTATACAAATGCTGTACTTTCACAAACCGCTGACTTAATTGATAAAACTCTTAGAGTTGAATTAGATGAGGCTGATGCTACTTATTGCCTTGCATATCTGTCGAATGGTGCTGAATTAGGTATTTTGAAAGCACAAGGTCATTGGGGGATGTCTAAACACAGTTTAACTACTCGGAAAACTATAAACAGTCTTATTGCAAAAAAAATCCTTGTTGTTAGCTCCCAGCAAGATCCAGTACAAATTTATTTGGACTATTTATCTACACTTCGGAAAGAAAATAAAAAATTAGGTAAGCCAGTAATCAAACCAAGAAATGCAACTGAAGCTACTCGTGTTTCCAAAGAGTCGGGTTTACCTCTAAAACTAACTACGAGTGATCAGACCTTCAAAAACAAAGGCCATTCTTTATTAGAAATACATAATAAAAAAACAACCATGATGTTCAAACCAATGCCAGATTTAAGTGAGCTTATGAAGAAATAATTGCTTGATCGCATAAGGAGCCGAGATGACAACCCTAGGATCTGTAGCTAAGGAACGCACTGAACTTTTGAATAATCATCCAGTGATTACAAAAAACTATACGATCATAACTCCCGTTATAACTATGGTTTATGGACTTATTCGAGATCGCGTATGGATGAGATCTACTGGTACTGTTTTATACGGAAACCCAAGAATGGGTAAATCTACATGTGCCGATATTATTCAGCTTTTGCTAGAGGCAGAGTTTGAAAATATTTTAATAATTAAATTTACTGCTGAATACAATAGAAAAAAAGACTCTGGACTTTTTATAGATATTTTACAATCAGAAAAAATACATTTTCCAAAGTCCGCCCGCTTCAAAGACCTTCAAACACAATTAATCACCTTAATTCAAGCTAAGCTTTCCGAAAAAAAAGGGCAGCAGTTTATTTTGATGATTGATGAGATGCATAAGCTAAGTACTAATGAATTAGATATGTTGTCGACGATTCATAACCGACTGCAATCTTTCAAGATATGGATGACAACTTTAGGATTTGCTCAGCCGGAGATTATGAATTTAAGAGCTGGATTACAAACTACCGGTTATCAGTACTTAATCGCTAGGTTTTTAAGCGAACCCATTCCTTTTGATGGATGTTTATCGAAATCAGATTTAGAGAAGATTTTGAATGCATATGATGAAAAATTATTTTTTCCAGAGGATTCTGAATGTTCATTCACTAATTTCTTCTTACCTATGGCCTTCGAAAAAGGGTTACGACTAGAGTCTTTTTCAAAAGAAATTTGGACTGCATTACAAGCTGCCTCATCAAACTCAATGAGTCCATCTATTCCTATGTTATATCTTTCTAAGACTGTTGAAACTCTATTAGTTATTGGTTCTCGCAAAGATGGGCCGAAATTCAAGTTTGATAAACTATCCATAGCAGAAGCAGTTGATATCAGTGGTTTGCAATTGTTATATCAATAATTGCAAAAACATTATGGAGATAAATACAAAGCTTATATGGAACGGTAATTATCCAGACCCATATGAGTCAGGTTTCAATATATTCTCCAAAATTCTTCAGTTCAACCTCATAAGGCCTAAAACTTTGGCCCCATTGATTTCAAAACCTGGCAAGATAACTTACCACATAAATTTTTGGATAGGTGACTGGATAGACTTCAATAAATTTAGCGAAATAATTGGAGTTGACCAAATTTGCCTAAAAAGGGGATTTCTGGATCAGTTAGGTTTTTTGACACCTAATAAATATGCATCAAATACGAGCAATATAAGGCAATGTCAAGAATGCTTAAAATATGGCTATCATTGCATATTCTTTGAATTGCCATTTATCACACATTGCCCATGGCACTTAACCAAACTTACAAATGGTTGCCATCAATGCGTAGAAACCATATATAACAAAGGTCTAACAACAATTTCTAAACATGATCATTTAGAGAGATTTTCTTATTGTAAACATATTCGATTTGTTGGAGATGAACCTTTATTTAGCAACATGTTTTCTGATTTACAAAGGGATGAAATCAAAAGTTTTTGTGATGATTTTCTCCAATGGTGGGTAAAAGTACATGAAAACAAAATGATTGCAGAATTTTTATCGAAAAACTCTTATGGCTTACATACATCTTCCAAATTACAAAAGTTCTTGAATGCTGCTGAAAATCTAGCTGGAGAATGTCCTTGGTTTATAGATCATCCAAGACAAAAAGTTAGAAATCATAAATGGGTTTATAAACCAAAAGATGTACTACCATTTCCGTATCACGTTCGACGTGGCTCGAATATAGATGCTATATATAGATCTCTTAAAAGATTTATTTTCAAAAAATATTTAAAACCGCATAAGAAATGCTGGAATGAATTAAGCAATATTAGTTATGAAAAAGCGCAATTACTGGATAGCAAAAAATCTTGCACAGTGGCTCTTGCTTATGCGTCTTGGAGATTATCGATAGAAGAGTTTATAAATATAGAAGTCTTCAAATCTAATAGATTTTCTGATAAAGAGCTTCAAATTTTTTCAATACCAAGTAACTTTCATATTCCATCTTCGGCTGAAATCTCATCTTTAATGTATGGATATTTTTTTTATATTTGGGATGAAATAAATTTTGGGGCAAAACATTCTAGATTTTGCATAATTAAAGATCAACCAAACTTTAATTTTTCAAAGTTTGCGATAGGAAATGATGGTTATGAGTGGCAAATTTTAATTCCAGACCCGAAGAAATTAATTTTTAAATCTCTTCAAATATGTTCAAAAACAGTTAAATTTAAAAATTGGATGTATACAGACTTAATTAGCTTGGAAGAACAGAAATTCAGGGTTAGCGAGGGCGAATCAACACGTACTCTTTTTAGATTGGAAAGTAATGTTATTGGCAAAGAATATTTAGTAATAATGATTTGACATAAAATTATACAAATTTAATTCCAAACGAATCTAATAAACACGATATGCAATATTATTGATCAAGTAATCTCATCCACATAACTCAACCTCAAGAAATGAAGATAATGCGTATATAGTCTAATATAAACATTATTATATAAATATAATCAATTACTTATACTATTTATTAATTGACTAACTTTGGTATTTGAGTATGATAGATGTATGAGTAAATCAAATTTACCTATATCAAAACATCCTGCACTTTACCTGCAGCGCATTGGCTCGACTGGTCGATCTCCGGAAAATAGTTTTCTGAACTATTTCATTGATTAACTGAGCCGATAAATAATGGCTCAAGGAGCCGTTATGCGTAATAATCAAATCCTCAACATCGCTAATTCTTGCGATGTCAAAAGGCGTGTGAATAGCCTGAAAAATAGATCAAGCGATATCAAAGTCAGGCTTGGTCCTATCTTAAAGAAGCTATGGAATCCGGAAAGAATATTTCTTGCTGTTTCATCTCAAATAGACTTTGGCGATTTAAGACAAAATTTTCCCCAATTTGGAGAAGTGATTGATTTCTACGAAGATACAGTCAGAACTTTAGCTAAACTGGATGCTGCGTTTGAAATCAGCCCTATTTTGTTGCAAGGTGACCCGGGTCTAGGTAAAACCTATTTTGCAAGTGAATTAGCACGAACAATTGGTCTACAATTTTATGAAATCTCATTAGCTACAACCACTGCAAGCTTTGCATTAAGTGGCGGCAGCACTCAATGGTCCGAAGGTTCTCCAGGGTTTGTGTGCAATACGTTAGCTGAAAGTGAATATATCAATCCATTCATATTGATAGATGAAATTGACAAATGTTCTGGATCAACTAGTTACGATCCTCTCAATGCATTTTATGGCCTTCTTGAGTCTCATTCTGCGAAAAGGTTTCGGGATGAAGCTTTGGAAATTCAACTTGATGCCAGCAAAATTGTATGGATGGCTACTAGCAATTATCTCGACAACATTCCAGTGCCCCTTAAATCCAGGATGCGAATATTTCAAATCAATCAATCAAGCCCAAAACAAATGGAAATTGTGGTCCGTAAAATTTATGAACAAATGATCAACACAAAACCATATGGCTCATTACTAAGTAAGTATTTAAATGATGATGTAGTTAAACGGTTATCTACCAAAAATCCAAGGGAAGTAAAGCTTGCTATCGAAGAAAGCTCATACAAAGCTCTGCGCGCTGATAGGGCTGTTATCAAACTAAATGATTTGCCTAACGATAGGAGTAAATATCATGTCGGATTTGTTTGAGAACTTACAGACTAATAAACCATTTGATGCTGATGATTTTGTTAGAGAAAAGTGCAAAGGTACCAAGATTATAATACCCTCGGGTATCGAAATTAAATTCGAATTTGGTTGGAAGGATATTTTTGAAAAATTCTTAGAAGAAATTAGTAGTTTTCATGTATTTATTTATAAGATCAGTGATGTGTATGATCTTCTCGATATTAAGCTGGAGATTCAAAGTAAGAGGAAAGTATTTGTGGTCTGGCAAGCACTTTACGAGGCACATTGGGAGTCAGAAAAAATTTGTGCGAATTGCGGGATCATCTTTATAAGAAGAAGCAAATTCACCATTATTAGGTATTGTGAAGGATGTAATAAATCAGCAGCGCTACTTAACAATACTGGTACTTGGATTGACGATTACTGATGCAAGTATTCAGATTTGAATACGAAATTACAGATATGAAAAGGCAAACATAATGACTGATAAGGAATTATTTAAGCAATTTGGAGGGTCACTTACTTTGGTAAGAAAGACTTCGAATATCTCCCAATCAAATTTAGCGTTCAAATTAGATTGTAGTTCAGATTCTATTTCCAGGATGGAGCAGGGGGAGAATGTGGGAATTCATTTGATTCTAAGAGCTATTCATTCTTAGATAAACAGTAATGTAGATTGAAATTTACTTCGATTGATATAAACTAGAGTTATGCAATTTAAACAGCTACAATCGTTTCGTATTTTTATATACCTGCTATTAACAGTTTTCTTCACAGACACTGTTTACGCCAGCGGCATGATGGTGGCTGACCAACTGTGTGCCAATCACACAGTAAGTACTGAGAGCCATAATCATGATGATCATGACATGATTCAACATGACCACCATAAGCATGATGCAGGTCAGAAACAGTCAAGTAATGACCATTGCTCGAAGTGCGGTCACTGTATGGCCTGCTTTACCATTTTACCCCCTAGTCAATTAGATAAAGTGCAATCACAAGTTCAAGCAATCGAAGTCACCCTGTTTGAACCAAATTATCATTCGCACGTGAGTGCCCAGCCTCAAAGACCTCCCATTTCTTAAATAAACCGATGGATTCAGTTCAGCAACAGGCTATTCCCTGCTGCTGATTCGCCACATTTATTTTTGAAATGAGATTTCGATGAAACTATTCAACTTATCGTTGTTTATTCTTTCTCTTGGTATAGGAACATCTACGCCCTTATGGGCCGCAGATGCGTCTCACGAGACCAATACTTACCAATCATCCTTTGATGATTACATGTCCCTATCTGATGACAACTTGTCAGATTGGAAATCTATAAACGTGCCTTCAAATGGCGGCGGTCATGCGGGACACTCCATGGCAGGCATGCAACATGAAATGACTCCAGAACAGATGGCTAATATGCCTTCCGACAGTAAGGAAATGCCTGCAATGGAGGGTATGGACCAAAGCAGCATGGAAGGCATGGAAAAAACGGCTCCAGACAATATGAAAGGCATGGATCATTCTAAAATGGCCGGCATGGATCATGGCAACATGAAGTCCATGCCTGATAGCAAGTGAGCAATGCAGCCAATGAAAAAAGAAGATATGCCAGAGATGAACCACGACGAAATGGCTGGGCAAGATCGTGGTGGGTCTGATATGAAAGCGATGGACCATTCAAAGATGAATGAGTCAAAGCCGAATGACATGCAACCAAGTCATGAAGGTGCCGCGCAAGATGAGTCTCAACCACACGAGCACGCATCTAAACAAGGGTCTGAACATGCAGGGATGTCTATGCCACCAATGGCACCTGTAACACAAGCCACACCATGGCAGGTGATTCCTAACTTTCATCCTATTGTGGTGCATTTCCCAATTGCCTTAACCGTTATAGCGTTTCTGTTGAGTATTGCAGCATACGCACGACGCAGTCATCCCGTCTCTGTGCAACTGGCTGCCGCCGGTCACTTTACCCTGTGGCTCGCTGCAATAGGAGCAGCTGCCGCCGTATTATTTGGCTGGCTCGCATTTAACTCGGTCAATCATGATGATGCAGGGCATGCAGCCATGCTGTTACACCGCTCATGGGCCGTTCCAACGGCTATAGGTTTAATCTTACTGGCTAGCTGGGATGCCTGGAAGTATCGTGTCAATGAGCTGATATCGGTGCCAATGCTGTTTTTACTTTTCCTGCTTTCTCAAGCAATCGCAGTGACAGGATGGCTGGGAGGAGAAGTGGTTTATCGACATGGCATAGGCGTGTTATCCCTGCCTTCAAGTGAAATCTCAGAGCATGGTCAGCACCACGAACATGGGGGCAAAGATGCAGCCGAGCATGCGCATGGCATGTCCGAAGATAAAGCTGATAAAAATGCTGATGAACGCACAGAACTTCCTACCGATGAAAAAGGAGAATCGCATGAGCACTAATACACCACATGCAACTATCAAATCTCGAACATTAATTGCTCTTATCAGTACCAGTTTTGCGCTAGGCGGTTGTGCTACCTTTTCAAATGATGGTGGTTTTGGGGCTGTGCAAGATGCTGCTCAAAAACACATTAAACAAGAAGTAGTTTGGCCAAAAACAGAAGGTGAAAAGAATCAAGTCACAAAACGCGTAAACGAATTATTATCAAAACGTTTAAATGTTGAGCAAGCCGTACAAATTGCGCTATTGAACAATAAAGGGTTGCAGGCAGATTTTTACAATCTTGGTATATCGGAATCAGATTTGGTACAAGCTGGTCGTTTGCCTAATCCCAAGTTTTCTATGCTTTATACACGTAATGACGGCGATTATAAGATTGAACAAATACTGACTTTTAATATTTTCTCGCTTCTGACCATGCCAAAAATGCAAGAAATTGAACTTCAGAGATTTGTGCAAACTCAGAAAAAAACCGCTTTTGAAGTGATTAAAATCGCAAATCACACACGTATAGCCTATTTCAATGCAGTCGCGGCAACAGAGCAAGTACGTTATAGCGAACAAGTAAAAGAATCTGCAGAAGCCAGTGCCGAATTGGCAAGAAGGATGGTTAAGGCAGGTAACTTTAACAAGCTACAGCAAGCGCGTGAGCAGAGCTTTTATGCTGATGCTGCGCTTGATTACGCAAGCGCGACCAATAAGCAAGTTTCTGCATATGAGGCGCTATCACGTTTACTAGGTGTATCAGTTGATCAGTTCAATTTGGAAGAACGTCTACCAGATTTACCTAAGTCGCTCACTGAGTTGCAACCATTTGAGAAAGCAGCTTTTGAACAGCGACTGGATTTACAGGCTATTAGACTGGAAACTGAGGCGTTAGCTAAACAATTAGGTCTCACCAAGACGACACGCTTCATTAATGTACTGGAAATAGGTCCCGCAAGAGTATTAGAGGGTCGTCGTGGCGACCCTTATAAAAAAGGGGTAGAACTGTCATTCGAGTTGCCAATATTTGACTGGGGTACTGCGAGGGTTGCACGGGCCGAATCCATTTATATGCAATCAGTGAATCGGGCCGCACAATTAGCTATCAACGCGCAGTCTGAAATCCGTGAGGCCTACAACACCTATCGTACCAATTACGATGTAACCAAGCATATGCGGGATGAAATTGTGCCGCTGCGCAAAAAAATTCTGCAAGAAAATCAACTTCGTTACAACGGTATGCTGATCAGTCCATTTGAACTGTTTGGTGATGCACGTGCGCAAGTAACTAGCGTGAAAAGCTATATCGAATCTTTACGTGAATTCTGGGTGGCCGATAGCACATTACAAATGACGCTGATTGGTAACGAAAATATGATGGAAGGAAATTAACATGGATTTTTCTAAATTTAGTAGACGTGACTTTTTCAGATTAGCAGGTGCAGGCATTGCTGCATCTGCTGTGAGTAAAGTTTCAATGGCCGCATTACCTGAAATTGTTTCAGCAGAACAAGCCAATACACAAGCACCATTACAACCGAATACTGGCCGACCTTACAATCCAGTAGTGACCTTGAATGGCTGGAGCTTGCCATGGCGCATGAATAATGGCGTAAAAGAGTTTCACTTAGTTGCCGAACCAGTCTTACGTGAAATTGCGCCAGGTATGAAAGCGCATTTATGGGGCTATAACGGGCAAAGTCCAGGACCAACAATAGAAGTAGTTGAGGGTGATAAAGTTAGGATTTATGTCACTAATCGCTTACCAGAAAAGACTAGCATTCACTGGCATGGCCAGCCTTTACCTAATGGTATGGACGGCGTGAGTGGGTTGACTCAGCCACCGATATTACCTGGTAAAACCTTTATGTACGAGTTTGTAGCCAAGCGTGCAGGTACTTTCATGTATCACCCGCATGCCGATGAAATGCTGCAAATGGCAATGGGTATGATGGGCAGTTGGGTCACACACCCTAAGAATCCCAAATTCATGACTGTAGATCGAGACTTTGTCTTCTTACTAAATGCCTATGATATTGATCCTGGCAGCTACACAC
>JANOHT010000005.1:0-10738 GCA_031406605.1 Methylotenera sp.
CAAAGTGCGATTGCGTGCTTGTAATAGCTCTTTGATATAGATAGGTGGATATGCGCCCTTGCCCACATAAATGAGTGCACCTATCATATTACGTACCTGGTGCTGCAAAAATGCATTCGCGGAAAAATCAAATATAAAATACGGTCCTACCGCTTTCACTTCAGCTTTTTGCATATGCTTAATTGCTGATTTTGCCTGACATTCAGAGGCTCGAAAGGCACTAAAATCGTGTTCCCCGAGCAAATAACTTGCACCCTCAGACATTGCGTTGATATCAAGTGGTAAGTGAAACCAGCCAGCTTTGCTAGCCATTAAAGCTGGTGCCACGGATGCATTGTAAAGCAAGTACTGATAGCTGCGACTAAATGCTGAAAATCTTGCATGAAAGTCCTCATCTACTTCATGTGCCCACTCAACCCGTACACTATCAGGCAGATGTGCGTTCACTCCGCGCACCCAAGCAGATAATGGTCTTATACTATCAGAATCAAAATGCACTACTTGGCATAATGCATGTACGCCAGTATCGGTTCGGCCAGCAGCATGTACTCTAACTACGTGTTGCGCGATAAGACCTATCGCTGATTCAAGTACATCTTGAACCCCACAAGCCGAAGGCTGACTTTGCCAGCCACAAAAAGTTGACCCATCATAAGCCACACCAAGTGCAATTCTCACAGAAATAGCCTTGATACAACCAATGCTAATGTAGTAAAAATCAAACTGCCAATCACTAACTTATCTACTAAATTAAAAACTGGTAGCTGCAAATTAATCTCTTTTATACTATTAATATTGGTAGCCTCGTATAACACTTCAAACTGGTTAAAACCAAACTTATGCGTCAATTTACTTTTGCTAGCTAACTCTTCAACATAATCTAAGGTTAACAATAATCTAGCGGTAAATCGCTCTACATTAAAGCCTATCCTTCTAAGCGGTGAAAGTAGAATATATAGCCCCGCCATTAATAGCTCCACTGAACTGGTGGCAAAAAATATGCTTAAAGTTGCAAGTGTAATCAGTAACTTTGCTACTTGTAGTAACCCAAGTTTGAGCCCTTCATGTGTTAGCGCAAAACTTATTGGAAATTGCTGAATATATTCACCTGGCGTAGTAAAGGCATAAATGAAAAATATTGAAATTAACAGCCACTTTGTACGTTTAATAACGCATGAGAAATTAGAGAAATTGAGTTTTACAGCTACAGTCAATGTTAAAAAGAACAAAATCCATAACTGTGGATTGCTTAATAAATTAACAAGCAATAATATAAAAAAGAAACATAATATTTTTACAACTGGATGCATAAGTAGGTAAGGAATGAAAGCATGAGGATCTTTTTAACGTGAAAATTCTTATAAAAATTAATATAACTCATTGTTTTAAATTAGCTTAATTCTAAACAACGTTTTGGGAGCACATATAAAGTTATCCAGCCAAAATTGTATAACTTAACAAAAAAGCCGAGCATAAGCTCGGCTTAATTAAACTTAGTATTAATTTAGGCTAAGCTGGCGAGTAACTGTTGTGCACGTAATTGTTGCTGTGTTCCACCTTCTTTAATTACCTCTTCCAACAACTCACGAGCACCTTCTTTATCATCCATATCGATATAAGCCGCCACTAAATCTAGCTTAATATCGACATCTGGGGACTCGGCAACAAAACTTTCTGCTTGCATAAGCTCATCAGAAGGCTCTACTTTAGTCAACTCTACAGTTGCGTCTGTCAACGTAACTTCATTGTTATATAAAGTCTCTGGAGTTGCCTCATTTAAGTCTAAATTAATAGTAGATAAGTCAAAAGTATTAGCCTCAAATTCAGTAGCATCAGAAAATGCTAATGTACTTTCTGTTAATTGATCCTCAGCCTCGCCTATTTTGTCAATTGGCAATTCATTGCTGTCTGATGCCAAGTCAAATGAGGGGAGATCGAAAGACATTTCCGTACTGGTTGCATCTGTTTGCATATATGCTGGTTCATTTGGCGTAACTGATTCGATATCAAACTCAAACGATATATCAGTCGCCGTATTAGCAGCCATTAATGATGATTCAGAACTATCAATTGCCTCATCAGTCGAGGTCTCTTTAGATTCTGAATTAGAGAACGCTGTAAAGTCCATATTAAAATCAAGAGACTGGCTGTCACTTCTCTCATTTATCTCCGACAAATCAAGTGCTGGTGCAACAAATTCATTATTATTCAATGCACTACCTAATGCTGGATTGATCTTCACAGGATTCATCTCTGCATTAAACTCACCTAAATCAAAATCAATTGAACTATCTGTAGTTGAATCTAACACTGAAGTAAAGTCGAGCGTATTGTCAGACAGCACATCTTTTGAACGATTCACATCAGCAGATCCTACATCACTTGAACCTAAATCAAACGATATCTCCTGTCCGTCACTCAGAACATCAGAAATATGTTGCATTTCTGCAACATTAGAATCTTCAATCTTCTCATCAAGCGTAAAATCTAAATCACCAATCCCTAAATTATCAGTGCTTAGTTCACTATTTTTTACACTATCTCTTTGGTCATTAGGGAAATCCGGCACATCAAATGTTTGCGTTATTGATGATGTAAGTGGAACTGATTTACTCACGTCATATAATGGATTCTCTGGCTCCATCGTAACGCCTATTTCTGCAACTTTTATCCACACAGGGTCATCTGTACCAAGTGTAGTATAAAGCTCTCCTGCAATTGCTTCAAATGCTGACGTATCTTTACGTGCAGCATACATTTCTAACAATTTCAAATGCAATTCATAACGCTTAGGTTCTTTTGAAATAGCATCTTTCAATATTTCCTCTGCTTGAGCATCTCGCCCATAAGCCATGTAAACTTCGGCCTCAGCGATAGGATCAACATCGTTAGTATCAATCATGCTGCCGTCAGCACTTTGTGCAAAATCTGTTAGAAATGAAGTGTCTGACGTACTTGCGTTACCTGTAGTATTGCCAAATACTGTGTTTGCACGTAAACCACCTGAAGTAAGAATTCCGCGCTCAAAACTATCTAAATCTTTTCTACGCTTATTGCGTAAAAACATCCAACCGACACCTAGCAGAGCAACTCCGCCTAAAGCAGCTAATATTGTCATATCCACTGCGTTCATTAAACCTGCTAGAAGACCAGCCTCTTCTATGGGCTCAGGTTTAGCTTGTGGAGGTGTGGTATTTACAGTTGGGGGGATGTTAGCTACAGGTTTTTCTGCTGTTGGACTGACAACACTTGCACTATCAGTCGTTAAATTATCAGCGCCCTGCTGTGTACTTGCATTAACAGCACCTTCAGCTTTTTGTTCACCAATATCACCAGCAATTGGCTTATCTGCGGGAGCATTAACAGCACCTGTTGGTATTTCAGCATTTTTCTGTGCATCTGACATTGCCTGACTTTTCAATGCCAGCAATTTTTGCATATCTTGTACTTGCTTCTCTAACGCAGCAGTACGTTCTTGAGCTTCTTTTAAAGAATTTTCACGTGCAGTAGTTTCTTCTTCTAATGCAGCGATCTTATCTTGTAATGCTTTACCTGCATCACTACCGTTTTTGGCTAACGCTTTATCGCCAGCAGAAAGCTTAACAACATCTTTGGGGCCTGTTGACATTGGAGCAGCTTTATCTTCGGCTACACCCACTTTACCTGATGCACTTTGTTTTTGCTCAGCTGATTCCATTGCCGGAGATGCGGCTACAGTGCCCGCTAATGTGTTGCGATAAGCGTTCCAATTACTTGAATGTATCTTAACTGATTGAGCCGCTTTGCTCTGGCTAATTGACGTCAAACTTTCTTTACTCGGCACTTTAATGATTTGGCCAACTTTAAGCCGATTCATATTACCTTCAGTAAAAGCTTGCTTATTATTTTCATAAAGTCCAACAAGCATTTGATCTAGACTTACACCTTCTACTTGCGTTTGTTTTGCAATCAAGCTCAGCGTATCACCCCGCTGTGTGGTGATCACTTGATCACCATTCTCGATTAAAGCTGGTGCAGCCTTAGCAGATTTACTGGTTTGCTTGAGCTTTTTAGCTGGCGTCTGTGTTCCATCAACAGTACTGGCAGTTGCATTATTGTTTAAGGATACGCCATTATTATATGTATTGACTGAGGGTGGCTTAACAGGCATTGATGCAACATTGTCAACAGGCTGTTTATAGCCAGGCGGGTCAAGCAAAACAGTATATTCACGTTGCAAGCGACCCGATGCCCAATCTACTTGAATCAGCATTTCCAAATAAGGATCACTGATGGGTTGATTAGAGCGTAGCTTGAGTACAGGCGATCCATCAGCGCTTTTAGCTAATTCAACTTGAATATTGTTATGTATGCCAAGGCGTGTAATACCTTGCGTCGCGTAGGCTTCCTCCGATGCAATTGCAGCAACTAAAGTGGAGAGCTCATCTGCACTGACCGACAATAGCTCAATTTCACCTTTTAACGGCTCACCCAATCCAGAACTGACATTAAGCTTTCCTAAACCTGCCGCAAAGCCAGAAAACGGCATAAGCGCCAAGCAGACTGCTAATGATATTTGCTTCATTTTTAATTTGCGCACATTCTTGCCCTTGATCAAACTTTATTTGCAATATGAAAATAACATCAAATAGTTAGCTATGCAAGCTCATAACGCACATTATATTCAACTGCTATGTAGTTGTTGTTTTGGATTGTTGTTGTTTTTGCAACTTAAGCGTACATTCTAAAATTATTTTTCTATTAAAATCCGCAACATACGTCGTAACGGCTCTGCAGCACCCCATAGCAACTGATCGCCCACCGTAAATGCTGATAGATAATCATTGCCCATGTTAAGTTTCCGTAAACGTCCTACCGGCGTCCTTAAGGTGCCAGTCACAGCAGCTGGTGTAAGCTCACGTATACTCGCGTCACGTTCATTTGGGATTACTTTCGCCCACTGATTTGCTTCAGCCAACATTTGGTTGATTTCATCTAATGGCACATCTTTTGTGAGCTTGATAGTAAGCGCTTGACTATGGCAACGCATAGCACCAATACGCACGCACAGGCCATCAATCACAATAGGATTGGCTTCTCGACCTAAAATTTTATTAGTCTCAGCACCGCCTTTCCACTCTTCTTTACTTTGGCCGTTACCTAAATCTTTATCTATCCACGGAATCAAACTACCGGCTAGCGGCACGCCGAAATTTGCTGTCGGGAATTTTTCTTCCCGCAAAGTTCCAGCTACGGTACGGTCTATATCTAAAATAGCGGAAGCTGGATCAGCCAGTAACTCACTGGCAGCAAAATGCGCTTCACCCATTTGATTGAGTAATTCACGCATATTTTGCGCACCGGCTCCTGATGCTGCCTGATAAGTCATTGAAGTTGCCCACTCCACTAAATTAGCTTTAAATAAGCCGTTAAGCGCCATCAACATCAATGAAACAGTACAGTTACCGCCTACCCAGTTTTTATTACCCTGGCTGTAAGCATCTTGAATGACATGCATGTTCACAGGATCAAGAATAATTACGGCATCATTTTCCATGCGCAAGGTCGAGGCCGCGTCTATCCAGTGGCCTTTCCAGCCTGCAGCACGTAACTTAGGGAATATTTCGCTGGTGTAATCGCCGCCTTGGCATGAAATAATCGCGTCCATTGCACTTAGATCAGCAATATTTTTAGCGTCTTTTAAGAGTGCTGAATCTTTTCCTACATTCGGTGCTTTTCCACCAACTTGGGACGTAGTAAAGAATTGCGGTTCAATGAGCGCAAAATCATTTTCTTCCATCATGCGTTGCATGAGCACTGAGCCCACCATACCGCGCCAACCGACTAGACCTACTTTTAACATGCTATAAACCTTAATATTTTTCCAAATTGGAATTAATTTAGCGCGGCGACGACTGCGTCACCCATTGCACTGCAACCCACTTTTTTACAGCCTTCTGTCACAATATCCGCTGTTCTGTAACCTTGTGCCAAAGCTGCTTTTACCGCATTTTCAATTCTTAGCGCGTTCGCTTCATCGTTAAATGTGTAACGCAACATCATAGCGGCAGAGAGTATGGTCGCCAATGGGTTAGCAATGTCCTTGCCTGCAATATCAGGTGCAGAGCCATGACTAGGCTCGTACATACCCTTATTATTTGCATCGAGTGAAGCTGAAGGCAGCATACCGATTGAGCCCGTTAGCATTGAAGCTTCATCTGAAAGAATATCGCCAAAGATATTACCTGTCACCATCACATCGAACTGTTTAGGTGCGCGAATTAATTGCATCGCCGCGTTATCAACATACATGTGACTTAATTCTACTTCTGGATATTCTGCTGAAAGTTCAATCATGACTTGACGCCACAACTCTGTGGTTTCCAGTACGTTGGCTTTATCCACAGAGCATACTTTTTTATTACGTTTCATTGCGATATCAAACGCGACTCGACCAATACGACGAATTTCAGACTCATTGTAACGCATGGTATTGATACCTTCACGCTCTCCATTTTCTAAAGTGCTGATACCACGCGGCTGACCAAAGTAGATATCCCCGGTCAATTCACGCACAATCATGATGTCCAAACCTGAAACGACTTCTGGCTTAAGTGTTGAAGCGCCGGCTAATTCAGGATAAAGTAAGGCTGGGCGTAAGTTGGCAAACAAATTAAGCTCTTTACGAATCCGCAGCAAACCTCGCTCAGGGCGCAAATGGCGCTCTAGTTTGTCATATTTCCAGTCACCCACTGCACCTAATAAAACAGCATCAGACTCTTTTGCTAACTTCAATGTTGCATCTGGCAACGGATCACCTGATGCTTCATAACCCGCACCGCCAATTGGCGCTTCGGTCATACTGATATTGAGTTTAAGGGCATTTAATACTTTAACTGCTTGTGCAACGATTTCTGGACCTATGCCATCACCTGGCAATATTGCTAATTTCATCACTTACTTTCTAATTTATTTGATTCTAATTTAATTGAATAACCATGGCTGAGCTTGCTTATGCTTTGCTTCAAATACTTTAATCTTATCTTGCTGTTGCATCGTTAAACCAATGTCATCCAATCCATTTAGCAGATTGTGTTTACGCACTGCATCAACTTCAAACCGATACACTTCACCGTTTGGCGTAGACACAGTTTGCGCACTTAAATCCACATTAAGTTTATAGCCCTCTGCAGACTCGACTTGATTAAAGATACCATCAACAATCTCAGCAGACAGGACAATCGGCAACATGCCGTTTTTGAAGCAATTATTGAAGAAAATATCAGCAAAGCTAGAAGCAATCACCACTTTAAAGCCAAAATCTTCAAGCGCCCAAGGCGCATGTTCACGGCTGGAACCGCAGCCGAAATTCTCACGTGCAAGCAATATGCTCGCACCTTGATAACGCGCTTTATTCAACACAAAATCAGGGTTAAGTGGACGCTTGGAATTATCCATGCCAGGCTCACCATGATCAAGATAACGCCACTCATCAAAAGCATTAGGGCCAAAGCCTGAACGCTTGATTGACTTTAAGAATTGCTTAGGAATAATAGCGTCAGTATCTACGTTAGCTCTATCTAACGGCGCTACCAAGCCATTTAATTTTACAAAAGCTTCCATTAGTTATTCGGTGCATTCTGAATTTTATCACCAGCTTTTTCTAAATCTTTACCAAAGCCATGCCATGTGTTGCAGCCAGTTAACACCAATGCAAAACCAAGTGCAGCTAATACAAATAATTTATTCATTTATCACTCCTAGTAATAGTTTATCAAAATCAAACAAACTGCCTAACATCAACAAAATGCCCTGCAACCGCCGCCGCCGCCGCCATCTCTGGACTCACCAAATGCGTGCGACCACCTTGACCTTGCCTGCCTTCAAAATTACGGTTGCTAGTTGAAGCGCAACGCTCGCCCGGTTCCAATCGATCCGCATTCATCGCTAAACACATAGAACAGCCTGGCTCGCGCCATTCAAAACCCGCAGCGATAAAAATTTTATCTAACCCTTCCAGTTCGGCTTGCGCCTTCACCAAGCCAGAACCCGGCACCACTAAAGCTAATTTAACGTTAGGGGCAATATGCTTCCCTTTTGCCACTGCTGCCGCCGCACGTAAATCTTCAATACGTGAATTAGTGCAGGAGCCAATAAACACTTTATCAATGTTGATTTCATCAATAGGCGTATTAGGCGTCAAGCCCATATAAGCGTAGGCACGCTCCCAGTCGCTGCGTTGCACCTCGTTTTTAGCTAAATCTAAACTAGGCACTTTGCCATCTACACCCACCACCATTTCAGGCGAAGTGCCCCAGGTGACCTGCGGTTGAATGTCCTCAGCTTTCAATTCAACAACTGCGTCAAATTTCGCACCATCATCAGACTTTAAAGTGCGCCAGTAACTAACGGCTGCATCCCATTGTTCAGCTTTGGGCGAAAATGGACGGCCTTTTACATAATTAATCGTTGTGTCATCTACTGCGATCATGCCTGCACGTGCACCCGCTTCAATCGCCATATTGCATAAGGTCATACGACCTTCCATGCTGAGAGCCCGAATTGCAGAGCCTGCAAATTCAATCGCATAACCATTACCACCTGCGGTACCAATTTTTCCAATAATAGCCAATGCTACATCTTTAGCAGTAATCCCATGACCTAATATGCCATCTACCAAGACTTGCAAAGTTTTAGACTTTTTCTGCACCAAACATTGTGTTGCCATCACATGTTCTACTTCTGATGTGCCGATACCATGCGCAAGCGCACCGAATGCACCATGTGTACTGGTATGGGAATCACCGCATACGACTGTCATCCCAGGCAAAGTTGCGCCTTGTTCAGGCCCAATCACATGCACAATGCCTTGACGGGCATCATTCATTTTGAATTCAGTCACGCCATACGCGGTACAGTTTTCATCTAAAGTCTGTACCTGCAAACGTGAAATCGGGTCACTGATACCCGCGACGCCCGAGCTTCTATCAGTCGTTGGAACATTATGGTCTGGCACTGCCAATATAGAATCTACACGCCATACTTTACGATTAGCGAGCTTCAAACCTTCAAATGCCTGTGGACTTGTCACTTCATGCACCAAATGGCGGTCAATATAAATCAGCGCCGTGCCATTTTCTTCATGCACCACGTGTGAATCAAATAATTTATCGTACAAAGTCTTTGCGACCATTTTATTACCTAAATTTTTATCTAGAACTTAACAATCTATAACTTTATAGAAAAAGTCTAATCTCTAAAATTACCGAATTGTAATGGGAAATCCGTCACATTTTTCTTGCAAAAATTAATTGCCTCTTGCAACACATCACGCTTTGCACCATTCACGCGCACTTCATCACCCTGAATGCTTGCTTGCACCTTCATGCCACTGTCTTTTATCAACTTAGCAATACGCTTAGCTAGCTCACTATCGATACCAGCTTTAATTTTAAGCTCTTGCTTTACCTTGTTGCCACCTACTTTTTGCACATCTTTATGCTCTAAACGCTTGGTAGAATCAGGTTCTTTCTTTTCCATGCCTGGCAACAAAATATCTTTGATTTGATCAAGCTGAAAATCATTATCACCATATAAAGTAATAATGCTGTCCTTTTCGTTTAATTCAACCTTGGCAGACGTACCTTTGAAGTCATAGCGATTAATAATTTGCTTACCCGCAGTGTCAATGGCGTTCTTTAACGCAACCATATCGACTTCTGAGCTAATATCAAAACTTGGCATATTTTTTCTCAACCTTTCAAGCGAAAGTAGTACTAGGCACAATCGCGAAGACAGTACGAATAGTACGGCAAGCGTTTGCAACGACGTAATACTAAGCCATCATTACTCAAAGTGGCAAACATAGTCCACGGTTTCAGTCACTTCAATATCAAAGCTTGAATTACCAGGCACTGTAAATTTTTCACCTGTGGTGTAAGTTTTAGAACTTTCTTCACCTTTAAGACGCACATGACAAACACCAGCATTGATTTCCATCAACTCTGGTGCAGCTGTGTTAAAAGTAAGCGAGCTAGGGAAAATCACGCCAATGGTACTACGGGTGCCATTTGGAAACATCACAGTATGACTGACACATTTACCATCAAAATAAATGTTAGCTTTCTTTTTTACACTTACGTTATCAAATTGTGCCATTTGCTTGCTTCCATTAAAAATCAAAACACTATTATCGCAGAAAAGCCCTGTCGAACCAATACTGAGCTAGGACATTCATGATTCAATTGCGATTTACATAGCGGAATACACTGGCCCACTGCCACCTTGCGGCGGCACCCAAACGATATTCTGCGTTGGGTCTTTAATATCGCAAGTTTTGCAATGTATACAATTCTGGGCATTGATTTGCAAATAGGCTGAATCTTTGTTTTCCTGTCCTTCTAATTTAATAATTTCATAAACGCCGGCTGGACAATAGCGCTGTTCAGGCGCGTCATATATCGCTAGATTAATGCGAATAGGCACTTCATTATTGATTAAATGCAAATGACAGGGCTGGTCTGCGTCATGCACAATATTACTCAGGCTGATGGAGTTTAATTTATCAAAACTGAAAATACCGTCTGGTTTAGGATATGTAATACGTGGCATTTCAGCAGCGGGCTTAGTGCATTCATGATCAGCTTTTTGATGCTGCAATGTCCACGGCGTGCTTATCTTAAATGCTGCCAGCCACATTTCAACACCACCTAATAATGCACCAACCCAACTACCGAAACGGGAAAGCAGTGGTTTAACG
>JANOHT010000073.1:0-4598 GCA_031406605.1 Methylotenera sp.
TCATCAATTTGTTTGCGGATTAACAGCTCATCACTCCAGTGATATTTTGGTGCAGGAATATTCAGAACAAGCAGCGCAATCAATGACAGCATTCCGCAAGCTGCAATTAAGGATGTTTTAATTGGCAAGACCTTTGAATTGATTGATTGTGAAAACACAATGCTCGCCAAAATGCCGCTGATAAATCCGCCAATATGTGCCGAATTATCGATGCCTGGGACGATAAAACCTAAAATAATGGTGGCAATCGCGAAACCTAATGCACCCCAAAATAGCCAGCGAAATTCGTGCCGCGTAATAGTACTTCGTTCACGCCAAAGAAAAGTGAGTAGCGCACCGTAAATTCCAAATATTGCACCAGATGCGCCGCCAGAGACAGCAGAATTGCCTTGAACAACCAGTGAAAGCAAGTTGCCAGAGAGGCCGCTAATGATATAGATGCTGGCAAAGCGCCAACGACCATACATGCGCTCGACCCATTGCCCCGCATCCCAAAGTGCCCACATATTCAGCAACAAATGCACTGCACCAAAATGCAAAAACATGGCACTCGCCAATCGCCACCATTCATCATCTTGCGTGGCAGGGCCAAAATTGGCTCCCCAAACAAGCTGTATGCCGTTTGCAGAGTGCCATAAACCAGCTCCATCCAGCAGCATTGCAGCAAACACCAGTAAGTTGGCAGCAATTAATAGCGTGGTCAGCCAAATTTCAGGGCTGCGAAGCTTTAAAACGTCATGAAGTGTTTGCAATAGAAATCCGGCTGGTTGGGTCAAAACAATGAGGTGTTGAGTCAATATTAACAGGTTTTTATTGAAATTTTATGGCATTAAAAAACATATGGCATGTTCACATTAAGTTAAGTATTAATGCTTCAACGATTTAGATTGACTGTCATTAATTTTTTAAAACGGACTATATAAATTCATTAATTTGAAATGATTATTGCGTAGATTGTAATTTGAGAAGAAAAAAATTGTATTAATTTAATTAATTTTGTGGATAATCAGATGAAAAATTTAATGATAAGCGCGTTGATTGCAACGATTTTTACACCGCTAATAGCCTCGGCGGCTGGCCCTATCGCTAGCATTACTAAAGAATGGACTTATACGCATTCGCCGATTGCGCAAATCGGAGGACAAACTGCTGAAATCTCAGCTTATGATGCGATCACCAATACAATTTGGGTGGCTGGTATTATTGGTGTGGATGTTTTAAATGCGACTAACGGGTCGTTGGTGCAACACATCAATACTTCAAGCTTTGGTTCAATCAATAGCGTAGCCATTAAAAATGGCGTAGCAGCTTTTGCGATTGAAAACTCAGTTAAAACTAACAGCGGTATCGTACAGTTTTACAATACAAGTTCGCGCTCACTTTCAAGTGGCATTAATACCGTTACCGTAGGCGCATTGCCAGATATGCTTACATTTACGTCAGATGGCTCTAAATTACTAGTTGCTAATGAGGGCACACCTACAACCTATGGTACAAGAATTGGCACCACAGTACCTAGAAATTACAATCCAGCAGTAGTAGATCCCGCAGGTAGCGTCAGCATTATTGATATGAACACACGCAAAGTTTCTGCCACACCGGGTTTTGTTGGCGTGACACAAACGGGAAGTAATATTCGTACCAATACGGGCATGGATTTTGAACCAGAATACATTGCTGTGAACGCAGCTGGCACAAAAGCATATGTAACCTTACAAGAAGCCAATGCTATTGCTATTTTAGATTTAAACACCAATACATTTGAAAAAGTGGTGGGTTTGGGCGCAAAAGATTTTAGCTTGCCAGGTAATACAATTGATACCAATAACAACGGCGTTATTAGTTTTGGCTCAGCAAACGTAAAAGGCTTGTACATGCCCGATGGTATTGCTGCTTACGAATCAGGCGGAAACACATATTTGGTGATGGCGAACGAAGGTGATTTTCGTGAGGATGATGGTGACCGTTCAGCTGCCAGCTCAGCAGGCATAGGCGCAACAGGTGATTTAGCGCCACTACGTGTTTCTAATACTGATTCTTCTGCTGGCAGCTTATTTGCTGCAGGCTCGCGTTCTTTTTCAATTCGCGATGCCGACGGTAATATAGTGTTTGATAGTGGCGATTTTTTAGATAAAAAAGCTGCTGAACTAGGTATTTATGATGATGCAAGGAGTCGCGACAAAGGGGTGGAGCCAGAAGGTGTTGAACTGTTTACTGTTGGCGGAAGAACAATTGCTGCTATTGGCTTAGAAAGAACCCTTAAAAGTGCAGTGGCTTTGTATGATATAACTAACCCAGGTAGCGCGAGTTTCTTAGATATGATAGTTACTGATGGAGATATTGCACCAGAAGGTTTGGATGCGTTTGAAATAAATGGTGAATCTTACCTTTCTATCGCGAATGAAGTTTCAAAAACAACAACCTTGTACAGATTTAGTGCAGCGCCAGTACCAGAACCAGAAATGTATGCAATGTTATTGGCTGGTTTAGGATTGATGGGAGCAGTAGCCCGTCGTAAGAATAAAAATTCATAATTTTAAAGAGGTGTAGGCAAATGAAACGATAGCTTCTTAGGTTCTCGTTTTATTTTTGAGTGGCTGGATTGGGTCGAGGCTGTGTCAAAACGCCAGAATCAATTAAATATAATCTCTTAGCGCAACACGAATAAAAATTCGTTTAAAGGGTAGTTTGTTATGCAATTTCCATACACAAAGTAAGGCCACAGGCCTTACGTAGCCATCGCCTTCATCAATGCCACACTTCCCATGATGCTCATTACGCGCTTCATGTTGTATGCCAGAATATGTAAGCTCATTTCTGTACTGACATGCGCTTTGGTTTTCATCAAGAAGTGCGAGGCACCCATCCAGTGTTTCAACGTACCAAAGGTATGCTCTATGGTGCATCGTCTAATCTTCATGGCGTCAGGCATGCTTTCCAGGTTTACTTGCATTTGATCCAGGACTGCTTCATTTTCCCAACGTTTAATCCGCCTTTGTCCACTGGTAGTGCAACTGGATTTCAATGCGCACGATCTGCAGTTTGAACTCCAATAGGTAATATGCGGCTTACCCTTCTCAAGCGAACGAAAACGTTCTATCAGCAATTCACCTGCTGGACATTGATAGGTATTACTCTTGGGATCGTACACAAAGTGGCGTTTATCAAATAAGCCATTGGCTTTGTTTCCTGAGGTTAAGCACTTCGGCATGATCGGAGTAATTCCACTCTCAACACAGGCCACCACTTCTTCACCTTTGTAGTAGCCTTTATCTGCCACCACCGTCAGCGTCCCTTTTTGCAAGGCTTCCTTTGCCTGCTTACCCATGTTCGCTAATTGCGTTCTATCATGCCCAGCTGTAGTGACCTCATGTGACACAATGAGATGGTGTTGCGTATCTACTGCAGCCTGTACGTTATAACCCACAATGCCACTACCACGATGTTGCATAGAGCGTGCATCTGGGTCGGTTTGTGAGAGTTGCTTATCTGGGGCTGCTTGTAATTCTGATTCAATCGTTTCCAGTGCTTTCATTTGCGCTTGAAACATTGCAATACGCTCAGTCAAGCGAACTTGATGGGGTGTTGATTGCTTAGGGGAGCTAATGTCTGCGGTTTCTAAATCATCTAGGTATTGTTGGATGTTTTTCTCTACCTCTTGCATGCGGGTTTTAATCTTGGCCTGTGTGTAGTTCTTATCAGAGCTATTAACGGCTTTGAACTTACTGCCATCGATAGCCACCATGGAATCAGCAAATAAATCCATACGGCGGCACAATTCTACAAACTGGCTACAAACCTTGCGAATCGCAGGGCCGTTCTCATTTCTGAATCTGGCAATGGTTTTGAAGTCAGGATTAAGTCTTGCAATCAACCACATGAGTTCAACATTGCGATTGGCTTCTGCTTCCAGGCGTCTGCTGGATTGAATGCGGTTGAGGTATCCGTAGATATAGAGCTTGAGCATGGCAGCAGGATGATAAGACGGTCGACCAGTCTGTGCAGGGTTCACGCCTTCAAACCCTAACTCTGATAACGCTAATTGATCGACAAATACATCAATCACCCGTACCGGGTTATCTTCTGCTATGTATTCATCCAGCAACTCTGGCAGAAGAGTGCTTTGTGTTCTATCTTGACCTTGTATAAATCGCTTCATATTTAAATAAAACAATATAATCAATAGGTTATATTTTACCACTATCGATATTGATATGCTATTTTATGGGAAATTTATTAGCGTTTTGACACAGCCTCGGCCCCTTGTAGTCATTCAAGGATTGTAAAATCCAGTTGTAGGTAGCAGTACTTGCCTGCATGTAATTATTAAGTTAGCAGACAATATATGAGTAGGTATAAACTAAACCAATCATCTATTGATCATTAAAATGAGGCGTCCATGCTGACCCTCATATTTCTCTAGATACCCAACTAGTTGCCATAGACTTTTGGAGTGAATCATGAAAAGCTATTTAAGAGTTATGATTAGCATCCTATTTGCAATCTCACTAATGTTTTGTCTTAGCGCATGTAGTGAAATCATCAAGCCATTAACCATGACAATTAATCCTACCAAAGCCCAGATTACAGTGCTATAC
>JANOHT010000096.1:0-15735 GCA_031406605.1 Methylotenera sp.
TGCTGTTGACGCAGGTCTTTACACTTTCACCTTTGCTAAAACAGGTGCGGTAGTTAGCGGCCGTTATAGTTACACCTATCGCTGGGATGGTTCTCAGTGGCTAATTACTAGCCACCATTCATCTAAAATGCCAGAAAATAAGTAGTGATTATTCCAACCCATCACTCAGACCGCAAGGGTCTTCACCGTTGAATTGGCAACTAAGGTTGCTCAGTTCAACGCGAAAGCGGGACGCGCTAAGTCGCGCACTTTATGGCAAACAATAGCATTTCAAATATTGTAGATTCATTCATTGAAGATAGAGATTCAACTAAGCAGTTGTCTCATAATGAGTCGTCATTCCAATCCATTGTAGAAAGCTCCCCTGATTTGATTGTGTGCTATGACCGGCAATGTCGCCGGACATATATCAATGCCGCAAGAGCCAAACTATCAAAAACACCATGGTCTCTTCTTGGCAAAAGCCCTGAAGAAGACTGGAACCTGCCCACGTCTACAGAAAGCGCTACGGTCTTTCAAGCGCATATCCAAAAAGTACTTGATACCAGTCAAGAAAATGAGTGGGAGTTTTCTTGGATAGATGAAAGTAAAAGGTCTGTCTGTTTTTTATTTAGAGGCGTTCCTGAATTCGATTTAGAAGGATTAGTGACAGGTGTACTAACATTTGCCAGAGATATTTCTGATCGTAAGATTTTGGAGGAAACCCTTGCTGCGCATGCGCAGGAATTTATAGCTTTAGCAGAAAATTCGCCAGACTTTATTACTCGTTTTGATCGTAACTGCCAATGTACTTATATAAACCCTAGCTTGGGCAAGGTGCTTGGCGTGCAAGACGCTCTAGGCATGCGAGTGAGTGAACTATATTATGGATGTAAACAAGCTTTAGAGTATCAGGCACAAATTCTACATGTTTTGACGACTGGGGAAGAAAGTCAGTTTTTGCTCCATTTTCAAAGTCAGTGTGGACGAGATTGCTGTTCTGATTTACGCCTTGTCCCAGAGCGTAACAACGAAGACATGATAGTGAGTGTTCTAGCGATTGGTCGCGATGTGATTGAAAACATACGCATGAACGAAACGCTAGCCAAACGTGAACGCGAGTTCCGTACCTTAGCGGAAAACTCACCCGATATGATAGTACGTTACGATTGCAAATTTCGTAGAGTATTTGTGAATTCGGTCTACGCCAGAGAAACGGGTACGCTCATTGAGCATGCTATCAATAAACCCATAGATGATATTTCAATTTGGCGACCTAGCATGCCGCTCGATGAGTATAAAGCGCGTCTACAATTAGTGATGGAAACAGGTGCTCCTGACCAGATTCTACTTGAATGGACAATGCCAGATGGAAAGCGTAATAGCCATGAAGTACATGTGGTGGTAGAACTGGACATGGAGGGTCAGGTTGTTGGCACATTGGCTATTGGGCGTAATGTAACTGAACACAAAGCAACAGAACTACTGTTAATCCATCAAGCTACGCATGACGCACTCACTGGTTTACCTAATCGCCTTCTACTGAAAGATAGGCTGGAACTTGCAATCTCACACGCACGCCGCAACGACGGTAGCATCGTAGTCATGTTTATTGATATTGACAACTTCAAAAATATCAACGACACCATGGGGCATGAAGTTGGTGATGCTTTACTTAAATTGGTTGCTGAACGTATGCGTTCTGCATTGCGCGAGTGTGACACCGTTGCTCGTATTGGCGGTGACGAGTTCGTGATTTTATTGCCAGAAAGTATGAGTGATCGTGATTTAGATGCTGTGGTACGCAAAGTATTTGATACGCTTTCGCATGCTTGCAACCTGCATGGACATAGTCTTTATCCCAAAGTTAGTATGGGTGTTGCACGCTGTCCGCAAGATGCTGACGATATTGAAACCCTCATCCATAATGCTGATCAAGCTATGTATTATGCCAAGCGACATGGACGCAATAATTACAAGTATTTTTCCGCAGAAATGAATCAAAACTTGCAGGAGTGGATGGAGTTGAGTGCAGATATGCACCATGCTTTAGAGCACAATGCGTTTGAACTTTACTATCAACCTGAGTTTGATGTAAAAACAGGCAAGCTTAGCGGGATGGAAGCGCTGATACGCTGGCATCATCCCAAGCATGGGTGGATTTCTCCAGCTCGCTTTATCCCAATTGCAGAGGATTGCGGCCTGATTATTAAGATAGGGGCTTGGGTGCTCGAAGAAGCCTGTCGTCAAATCAGCGTGTGGTTGACTGAAAATTTGGATGTAGTGAAAGTAGCGGTCAATTTGTCTGCCGTACAATGTTACGACGATAGTCTTTTAAAGCAAATACGCGTGCTACTAGATACCTATCAATTGCAAGGAAAAATGCTTGAGTTAGAAATTACCGAGAGCGTAATGATGCATGATAAGGACACTATCATTCAGGCTTTTTGGGATTTGAAGAAAATGGGCGTGCATCTCACCATTGATGATTTTGGTGTTGGTTATTCTTCCTTAAGTTACCTTAAACGGTTCCCAGTCGATTACCTTAAAATCGACAAGTCTTTCGTGAGCGAGATTGAAAACAATCAAAGCGACGTTGAAATTATTGTTGCCATTATTACCATGGCACACAGCCTTGGCTTGCAAGTGGTTGCAGAAAGCGTGGAAACCGCTGAACAACTTCGCCTGATAACCCTTGCTGGATGCGACAAAGTTCAAGGGCATTACTTTAGCAAGCCACTATCTGTGCGAGAAATGACAGATTTAATGCGAACAGGTGCTGATATAGCTGAACCCCTAAATAATGGCAATGTTTAATTGATTAAACCTTCAATGGTCGCTACCGTTATTTCACGTGTGAATCATGTACTTTGGTTCGTGTGGTGCAACTAAGCTCACCAACCAAGCTTGTCGTAGGACTACTACTACCCTGGATAAACTGTCACCAATTGATTGATACTTAAAAACCTCTCAATCCGTCATACCAGCGAGACCGTAAGCCACCGTTTTGATGGGCATGCCAAGCACTGCTACGTTGATATGGCGAGACTTGATGCTTTTCTATTGTTCGCCTCTAAGAAAATGACTACATTAAATTCAGGAATCCCCGATATTATCTACGAATGGGAAAAGTTATAGTTGCGAATAGATAACTTTAAAGTTTGTGGCCTTTATTTCATGCAATCACTTTATCCGTATGGATATACTATTTTTCGCCAAGGCCATACTCCTAACAGATTGGAGGGAATGCGTTCCGAATCGACTATCCCTACACAGCAAGTAAAATTTAGCTTTATGAAGACCACAGTGTGCTTAGCGGTATCAGCAGCAATTACTGTTTTTTCTGGTGCGGCCAGAGCCGACTGTACCACCGCTGGCACAGTAACAACTTGTGGCACATCAGCACCAAACCCATACACAAGCACTGTAGGTACTGGTGCGGCAACCACATCTGGATCAAGCGTTATCGTTGATTCAAATGCTGGGATTTCCATCATCAATGCCAATGCTATCAGTCTCGGCAATAACGCGAGCATTACATTATTAAGCGGTGCTGTTGTTCAAGGCAATTCAACGAGCTTAGGTGGTTTATACACCGGCACAGGCAACAACACTATTGACTTCAACGACAACTCTACATTGACCATTGCTGAGGGCGCACAGGTACTTGCTACAGGAACACAGCGCAATGCCGAGGCAATAAATGTGCAAGGTACAGGCAATACCATCACCAACAATGGATTAATCAAGGCAACTAACGCCGCTGCAATTTGGTTTCAGCGTGAGCCTGGTAGCAATACTGTTATCAACAATGCTACAGGTGTTATTGAAACTGGCGTTGTTAACGGCAACGTTATCGGGAGTTTTAGAAACAGTACTCTTGATTTCACCAACAAAGGATCTGTGATCGGCAACCTCATTTTTGCTAACGGTAACGATACGTTGCACCTCTACACCGGATCATCTGTTTCAGGCACCATCGGCGGCGGCCCAGGCAACAACCTGCTTACACTTAACGGCGCTGGGGTTCAGACACAGACAAATACTATTAACAATTTTCAGACACTGATTAAACAGGATGCTGGAACATGGATTCTAGATGGTACGATTACTAGCTTAACGACTGCTACCGTTAATGGAGGAACACTGGCAATTGGCGATGCGACCCATACGAGCCAAACCGTCAGCGCAACTTTTAATGTGGCGGCTGGTGGCGCATTGGGTGGATACGGTCAGGTAAACGGTATAGTCAATAACAATGGAACGATTAGCGTTGCCAACGGCATTAGTGCTTTTGCTAGTGATGCTAACGGTAATTTCACCGTAAATGGCACACTGAATAACGCGGGTCTAGTGCAAATTGGTGGCGTAGGTGTAGGCAATACACTCACAGTCTCTGGTGGTGGCTATGTTGGGCAAAGCGGTACAATTGCGCTGAATACCCAGCTTGGAACCGATGGTTCAGCTTCTGACCATCTCGTTGTCAATGGTGTTGCTGCAAGCGGTACATCTAATATTAAAATCACCAATGTCGGTGGTTCTGGGGCTACTACAACGAGCAACGGCATTCTTGTTGTTAACGCCATTAATGGCGGCACAACAACAGCAAGTGCCTTTTCATTATCCTCACCCATCAGTGTTGGTGCATATTCTTATTCACTTTTTAGAGGTGGTGTGACGGCTGGCGTGAGCGAAAACTGGTATCTGCGCTCCAGCCTATTAAGTGTCAGCGCCACTGGTGAGGTTACCGCAATTCCACTTTATCGTGCTGAAGCGCCGATCTATGCAGAACTACCAACAGTTGCACGTAAACTAGGCTTCGATCAACTCAGTACATTCCATGAACGTCAAGGTGAGCATTCACTGCTTACAGAAAATGGCATCCCAACAGCAACTTGGGCCAGAACTTGGGGTGAAAAAACATCCCTACAACAAGACGGTACAGTGAAGCCTGAATTTGACGGCAGTTTAACAGGGCTACAGGTTGGTCGCGACATCTACGCCAACACGACTTCAACTGGAATTGATAACCACATTGGCATATTTGCTGGTTTTGCACATGCGCAAGGGAATGTAAAAGGTTTTGCGCAAGGCATTGAGAATATGTCTGTCGGCAAACTAACTACTGATGCCTACAGTGTGGGTGGATACTGGTCTCGCATTGGTGCCGCAGGCTGGTACACAGATGCAGTTGTGATGGGAAGCTACCTATCTGCTGGCACTCACTCAAGCAATAGTGTTAATACTAACGCACATGGTGCTGCATTATTAGCCTCTATGGAAGTGGGGCTGCCTGTTGCTATCAACGATACAGTGACCATAGAGCCGCAAGCACAACTTATGTGGCAACGCGTGCATATTTCTGATTTCAATGATGGCACTTCAAGCGTGTCATTCAACAATGCCGATAGCGTTGTAGCGCGATTAGGCGTTCGCCTGCAAAGCAAATTTAAATCATCAACAGCGGCATGGAACCCTTACCTGCGTGCTAACTTACTACGTACCACCACTGGTAATGACGAAACCGTATTTGATAAGACATCTATTATCTCAACCAATGCCAATGCCACTACTGGACAAATAGGCGCTGGCATCGTCGGCACACTAAACAAGACTAGCAGCGTATATGCAGCAGCCACTTACGCTGTTAATTTATCCTCCAATCACAGCTCCACTCTTGGCGCAAATATAGGTGTTCGATGGGCATGGTAACAATTAATTTACTCACAGATAGCCGTGTGCTATTGAATTTCAAAACAGTGTGGACACGATTAACCACTCGTCGCGCAGAAGCACCAACGCAATGGCAAAAGAATATAACCATGATGTCTAATCAACTAGTGAGGCCAGCAAGCAGTAGTATTGAGGCAATCAACACTTATTTAAATGTGATCAGGAGCAAAGGTGCCAATGAGGCTGACATTCATGAAAGAAACGTATTTTTTAGCAGACTAAACATTCATCTTGATGCATTACCCAAATCAAATAGAGCCTTTCGAGAGGCGCTACGAATTGTACTGGATGCCAGCAATCGTAATGAATGGACTTTTTATCTTACAATCAGTCGAGAGTATCTACCATTCTGGATTAATGACATTAAAAACATCGCGGCACTGACCAAAGACCATGTGTTTAATCTAAATATATCTCGTTGTGTAGCACAACTGATAGACATCGATAGGTTACGTGATCAGGTATTGAGTACGAATTTTTCTTTAGTCGAAAAGTGGGCACTCAATAACTATGCTGAATCATTGCGGCAAGACTTTGAGACAAAGGAAAGCACTGCGGTAAAACTAACCATGGCCAAAATGATCATTTTTGAAATCCGATCACTTGAGCTACCGCAAATCATCGCTTACAAAATGGCGGTTGACCTACTCATACCGAGTTTCGAAAGCAGTAAGGCCAGAAATTTATTCGTAGATGTTAGCAACAAATTTCTTTCGTTCTATGATGGACGCCCTCAAGATTGAACCTAGCCAACATGCTAAAAGACAACTTGTCCACTCCCTAAAATGAGAACTCAACATCTTGGTAGGAATCCACATTATCGCCATTTCTTTTTGCAGGTAGAAAATTTAATTTGGCAAAGAAAACAGGTGTAATAAGAATTAAAGCATAAAAAACATAAGCAGTAGTTTGTTACAAAAAATCAGTGATTAAGAGGAAAAAAGATGGCGTCAGTTCAAGATTACTCAGTGTTTTCTGCCTTTATTTATGGCGAAGTAAGTGACGAGATAATAGCTAAGTTTAATGAGACTTTACTCCCAAATGGCTGGACTAAGCTCCCTGATAATGGTGTTGGTGCTACTAGTACTGCAGTACCCAGTGGACTCTTTGCAAGCGCATTTAAAAATGATAATGAGATTGTGATTGCCTATGAAGGTAACGACTTCTCAATGAGGGAGAGTACTGGGCAAACAATCGAAGCCTGGCTCGTAGATGGTAATCTCAGCGTGGATATTAAATCTACCCCACTTTTTCATGCTGCACTTTTTTATCAGCAAGTTAAAGCTCAATATCCTAATACAGAAATCACTTTCACAGGACATGCGATGGGCGCAGAGTTAGCCTCCATTATGTCTGTATGGTTCAACAGACCATCAACAACATTTACTAACGCCCCCTTTCTTTCAACGGAGATAAACACTATTTTTGCTGCAGAAACAGCAGAGCTTCTGCAAGCACTAGGTTTTACAGACGCTCAATTCTTTGGCTACATACTGCGTAATTTAGTGAATGAGACCGTTGATGCTGATATATCGTGACCGCAGCTATGCCAAGCAGGAAAAATATTTCTATAACACCAGAAGTAATCATTATGCATAACCAACTAAAACGTACAGAAAGTAATAGCCTTGAGGCAATCAGCGCCTATTTGAATGTGATTAAGAATAAAGGCGCCAATGGGATTGCTCTTCGTGAAAGAAACGAGTTTCTCAGCAAATTGAATATTCATCTTGGTGCCTCACCCAAAACAAATAGGTCATTTCGAGAATCGCTCAGAAAGATTTTGGATGAAACTAGTCGTAATGAATGGACTTTTTACCTTACGGTAGGTAGAGAGTATCTCCCGTTCTGGATAAATGACATTAAAAGTATCGCAGCGCTTAGTAAGAGAAATGGATTCAATCTAAATATTTCACGCTATGCTGTGCAACTGATTGACATTAACACCCTCCGAGACCAGGTATTAAGTACGAGTTTTTCCATCGTTGAAAAATGGGCACTCAACAGTTATGCTGAATCCTTACGGCAAGACTTGGTAGTGAAGGAAAATAATCCCATTAGACTAACAATGGCCAAGATGATTGTTTTTAAAATTAGATCGCTTGAATTGTCACAAACCTATGCCTATAAAATGGCCGTTGACCTCATCATGCCAAGTTTTGAAACTGCTAAGGCACGCATTCTATTTGCAGATGTAAGTAACAGTTTTTCACCATACTATGATGGTCGGATCATCCCCCCATTATTAAGAGCATCTAAAAGTAGAAACTAAGCCACCCATGGCCTAGCAACTCGACGCTGGCTACAACACTCTAGAAAACTGGCTGCGTCGGGAGATATCAGGTAACAGAATCACAGTGTGGAAATACGACTGGTATTGTTACAATAACGCAGTTGCAGCCTACTCCAACGATGTTTGGCATACCAGAAGATAACTCGGCTTCCCACTAAAATGAGAACTCAACATCTTGGTAGGAATCCACACTAGCCCCATTTCTTTTTGCCGGTAAAAAAGTGATCTGGCGCAATAAGTCTTCTAAACGATTAGCCATGCGTAAGTCCTGCTCCAATAGGTCAATGTAATCAACCTTCACAATACGACCAAACGCATTAATATACAGGCGCAATTTAATAGGTAGTCCTGAAATAAACTGACCGCTGAACATCGAGCTATCCAAGTTACTTGTTGGTAAAGCTATCAATTCAACATTTGTGGGTGAGTAGTAATTTTCTACTTGTGGCTGTGCCTGAGATAGGTCTGCTTCATTGATGTCTGCAGCTTGTATTTCTGATATCACTTCTTTTGATTGAGGCGTGTTTACTGTTTCTGCTTTTGAACGAACCATATCGTTTATAGTGCCTATATCAGTCGATACCTTGCCATCACGTTTGCTATCCTTGTTTGCAGAGGCTAACGAAGCATGAAATGGCTGAGAGACCATTACCGAAGGTTTTATCTCCATAGAAATGGCCATCAAAAAAAATGCGGCAATGTGAATTGCCGCAGAGATGAGTACAAAAATCTTCACCGATAAACCCTAATCAGTTTCCATTGGTAATGCCACGCCAATTCAGTATCTTAAATCCGGGGTCTATCAACTCGTTTAGATCATTTATCTTATTCAATATCTCAGTCGTACTTGAGTCCCCGATTTTTAGACCCTCTTTTGTATCAAAAATCGCTGGGGATCCACCCAATCCAGGAATGGCGGCAATTTTATCTACTACAACGCCATTGTCGAGCAATACCGACTTTCCTGTACCATAAGTCAATGCATAGAGGTCATGAACGCCAGATGGCTTGCATGCGTTACCAGTTGGTAAATTAGCAACAAATGCAATCACGCCCGCACCACTATTGAGGTCTTGATCAATACGGTAACCTACGCCATTGGCACCCCATCCAAGATCTATATACCAACCTGTCTTTCCGTCAGGCAAGCTAACAGCAAGACCCGTTTTCAGGTCGGTATTATTCGACATATCTTTGCGATGGAATGGGAAAATAATTGGCGCTGTTGATGTTGTGAAAAAGGCTGAGTTTATACCATCATGAATCGCATAAAATGTCTGTCCTTGTGTATTCATAACATCTGAGCTGTCTAAAAATCGGCCAGTCCCTACAAACACATATCTTTTTGAGGTACTTTTATCAACTTCAATACGGGGCGCCACGGTAACCGGTTGTGGTGTGCCTGTTGGTGAAGTGAGTTCTGCAATTTTTATCGGTGCAGGGTACTGGTCTGGTTTACCCGTTAAGTCCAATCTCCACACGTTGCCAAGCATATCACCCGCATAAACTGAATCAGCTGTGTAATCACGATAATCATTCACGTAGGCAGAGGCAGTCGCTAAACCCGCATCATTTGATGTAGAGCCCTGACCTGTTGGAATTGCTTGCAACAGGTCACCTGTACTAGGGTTTAAGATAAAGAAATACCCTTTGCCATCATCATTATTGTAACCTGATGTGAGAATGACCACCCAGCCATACTTTTCAGTTTTAACAATGACCGGTTTTCCATAGGTATAGCCCATGTGGGGATGAGTAAACTCCCATTTAATGGCATCGGCCAGCTTGCCTTCATTACTAAGCGTCTCTGGATGTGTCACATCAATTGCAAAATATGACTTACCGCCTTTTCCTAAGCCACCAACCAATAAAGAGTGCCAGTCGCTAGCACCTGCACCAAAATTCACATCAATCACTACCGGTGACGCGTCAACATAGTAATGATGCACGTAATCAGGGCTGGCAAGCGCGGCCAAGCCATCCACTGCAGGCGTATTATTGGGGCCGGCGAATAAGGCTTGCGGTACATAGGCAAAAAGTTCATTTCCACCCGATTCTGCGCCATTAAATGCATGCAGCATACCGTCGTTTGCGCCAACATAGAGCGCAGTCTGGCGGCTGGCATTATCTTCTTTAAACTTCGAATATCCTGGATTAAATTTGTCAGAATAGTTAGCATCTGGTGCACCATTGACAAACACTTGCGAATTGCCAATGTCGCCTAGAATTTGAGATCTATCGCGATACCCAGCATTACTCTTATCGCCGCGTAAAAAATTGAGTAGCGATTGTTGATTTGTTGCCACCAAATTTGCCTTGTTAGCACTAGATAATCCTGAAAGCCTAAATGGCGTTCCAGTACAACGCTGTGTACTTGATGAGGAAGCCACGCAATTTGAGGTGGCAATATAACGTCCAGAATTCCAATCCTGTGATTCCAATATTTTTGCTGCACTCCATAAAGCGCCGTTCTCTTTGCCTGATGTTAGTGAGACTTTGCTAGCAGTGACATCACCTGTCCAACCTTCATTGTCATAGCTGGTACCATAGCTCATGTCACCAGACTCTACGGAGAGCGATTTTAAATTAAAATTACCCGAGAAACCGCTTGGTACGGATAAGATAGAGCTAAATGCTTTATTTAAGTTTTCAATCATTAATGCTGGATTATCGGCTCTGAAATAATTATCAGGGTCGCTATCAGGACCACCACGAGTATTCCATAGTTCAGTTTTAAGTGAAGTTGTGGTGTCAGGGTCAAAGTCCGTTGGTACTTCGAATCCACCGTATTTAGCAGCCAGCCAAAACGGATTCCTCATACCGGCAATGTCACCATAATTATGTCTATCTGGACCGTAAGGATCACCAGCCTTTTTTTCAAGAACGTCTAGCCAGTAGGTTGATACTGTTTGACTATCGGCCAAGTCAGTGCGCATATCGTTGGTGTGAGCATCATAAGCTAGACCAGCAATATAAAATGTGCCGCCAGTTTTTGTTACTCCTGTATCATCATCCATTGTCCAAGGAATAAACATATCGCCCAAATTCTTCAGCCCCTCTAGTTTCCCCACTTTATTGGTTGCTGTTGCTACATTGACAGTCTTGTCATCCGTCACTTCTTGGGGAGGTGTTCGTTCATTAGACGAGTGCATCGTGCTACCGGGTAAATTACCATCGGCCCAAGTATTAGAGTCACCTACACCAATAATAAAATTAGACTGACAACCATACTTAATGGGATCATCCCAATCGGTGATGACAGGAAAGCCGTCGGCTATTTCTGGTGTAAGATTAGCGCTGTAGGCGGCAACATTGCCTCCCCCCTGATCTTTAGAGTGTTTAAAGTAACGAATTGCGGTGTAATAAAGTTCAGATACGTTATCCGCTGATTTGTATGATTTGGCATATAAGCCAAATTTATTCAAATAATTAATCACGCCACTATTTGGCACCCCTTTTGTCGACCCAGTTGTCACCGCTGTATTACTAGCATCATCTTGGTCTGGATTTTCTACAAATACCCCCGTAGTACTACTCCATTCACTGGCACTGGAACCGTCGGGGTGTACATTCTTCTCATCAGGCTTTCCATAAACTGACCTCATTGGCCCTAAAGGAGCCATTCTAGCTCTTAATACACCGCCATCCCTGCGAAAGTCAGGGTCTAACAGATAACCAAATGCAGCAAAATTTAGTTTGGTTGCATTTTTTTGAATTAAGCCCTCGGGCTTCATGCCGCCAGAATACGCAGTGCAATTTGCTTCTTTAAGATCCTTGCTTGCACAGACTTGTACTCGGGCATACATGCGATACACTTGCGTGTTTTTTTCTTTATCTTCCGTACCAGTAGGCACTTCAGGTAGCTCATCCGTCAGTGCGACTTGTCCTAAATTACCTTTATTAGTGAAGACAAAAGTATTTCCCTGACGACCAATCTTGAGGCTGAAGTTTGACCACTCGTATGGCACCGCTCCGTCTATCTCCTTAACAATAGTCTTAATTGTGGGAGCCCTGCCTTGAGCTGCAGGTGCATAAGCCTTTTCTAGAACAGTTAGGGATGGCGTATCAATACTACGATAACCGCCCGTCAAAGCCTTACGTAAAGGATCTATCGTTTGCGTTAGCGCCCAATTTAAAAAGTTTCCACTCCAGCGACGAGTGGCGCCTTTGCAGGTATGGTCTGACGTAGTTAAAACAGGCACAAAATAATGATTGTTAGCATCATAGTCATAACATTTAGCCTCATCAAAGTATCCGAGATAAGTACCCGAGGCCTTATAACTACTAATCTTAGTCGGCACACCTAAAGAATTTACTTCTACTGGGGAATACGCATCACTCAAGGCTGTTGGCCATTCGACAGATAACGTTAATGCAATATTACTAGGAACATCTCCACTCACCAGCGTCGGTTGGTCTGCTAAGGGCGTAGCTGCCTCTACATTCAAAGTAATCGTTAATAACGAAAATATCAGCATTAAATGATTGCTTAGTTTATTTGGAAAATATTTAATTTTCATGGGGATTGCCTTGTTATTTTGTATTAAGTGATTTTGTATTAAAAATCAATTACTAAAACTTGATTGGACAAACGCTTCCGCATTATGTGGCCCTGTCGCTCTGATGCTAACTCGGTAAATGGGTATATCTTTGCCTTGCGCCTTCCGCGGAGAAACATTTGTTCCACCTGGATCCGTTGTAGAATCGCCAAATGAGCAACTTTTACTACTGATCTCACCAGCTGTTAAGCACATACGATCAATCACATAACGCACAATAACTTGAGAGTTCGGGTCAACGATATTGTTAGCGTTGTCATCTGCGACTCTCATCAACACATTAGGTATGTGATTGCGGTTATTTTCCTGAATCGTTGCGTAATAATTGCTGGAGGGAATATCTTTTTGTCGGCCCGTCTCTTTTGAAAGAACGCCTGTTTCAAATTTGGCTTTAATGCTAGGAATGGCAAGTTCAGCCTGATTGATGACATCTCGTTTGAATGCCAAGTTACCTGCCAGTATTAAATTAGTATCGGTAGAACGAATCAGCGCAATACAGGCGATTAGCAAGATAACAAGCGCCATCAAAGCGAAGATTAAAACAACCCCAGATTGCATTTTTTTAAAAGTGCGTATATTTTGTTTAATCATCATTTAGCCCTTAGCAACAATGCATTTCGCAACGGTACGGTGACTTCAAGCGCACGATAACGATAATTAAGGGCGGTAAGATTCACGGTTACCGGACTCGGGGTGCTACCAAACAAAGTAATGGTATTGGCGCTTACTGGTTTTTTTTCTGGCAAGTTACTTTGCATCACTAGCCCCACTTTAATCGCTTTGATATTAGTTAAGCTCGCCGTAGCCGCAGCATTTCCAGCCAAAAGATTGGCGGCGGAATAAGCCCCAGTGGGCGCTACCCAAGTGAGGGTAGAAGCATCGTTTGGCTTTGTATAAACACCATACAGGGCTTGCATTTGAAAAACACCATCGACAAACTGTGATGGATTTGGGTTGTTTACCTTGCTATTTGTAGGTGGTGTGAGCAAGTCATACTGAAATAAAGTATTGTTTGCGCCAACAGCCATTAGATTAAAGGCTGGTTGGTTTCCCAAACTTAATGCCACTGATGTGACGTTGAAGTTTGCAAGCGCCTGTCCGCCAATGACAGATTTAAAATATTGACCTGATAGTGGTAATGAGGCAACGTCCGCTGCCGGAATAAAGTTAGCAGCAACTTGGCTTACCATGCATGGTGACATCGTTGCTCCAGCTGGCTGAACAATGAGTGCCAAATCACTTGCATTGAATGCAGTAACATTGATTAAGTTTAAACTAGAGGTAGTCGGAATCGCTGAAAATGATGTGGCTGACTCAGATAGCCCACCGTTGCCAGACATGACCATTAAGACATCGCCGCCATTGCCAGCTGCGCCTTCCATGATAATCGCTGGTACTAATGGGAATTCTATTGGCGCACCGTTTAACGGGGCGGGCAAAGTATTAAAAGGCGCAGGCAGTGTAGTTGGTGCTGGTAAAACCGTAACGCCATTGAGTGCAGCAACAATCTTGCAGCCAAATGTGTCGCTAGCTGCATTACGCCCTAAGTTAAGGCCACCAGTAAGCCCTGAACCTGCACTACGTAAAGTCTCGTCTAATTTGTATAAAGCAAATGCACCCGCTTTATCAATATCATTCACTGAGTTTGTTGTGCGTTTACGCCCTTCACTCACAGAAAGAACGCTTGCTATTGCTAACGTCAACAGCAAGCCGATGACAAGAGCCACCATCAGTTCTACTAAGTTCACTCCACGCTGAAATTGAATATTTTTCATTGAATTCAGCCTTATGGAATTGGAATTGCCAGAGAAGTCTCTAGCCTATTGCTGTTTTCAGTAGATTTTTTACTCGGTGCTTTCCAAATTACTGTGACCCTCGTTACTCCACCAGCCAAGGTTACGGTACCCGCAACATTCGGTAAGACACTTTTTTCTACAGCTGATTTCCATGCAGCAATATCCTTTAATAAATTTGCATCCGATGGCTGAGAAGTACCTCGCAACCACATTTGCGCAACCATATCGTTCGCTAGGTGTGCCGCGATAATACGCTGCTCTGCATTCGTGGCATTTTGTGTTGAAGCTGCTAGAAGTCCAACTACACCTAAAATGCCGATTGAGAAAATAAGGATTGAAATTAACACTTCAAGCAACATCATCCCTGATTGATTTTTATGCAATTTCATAGTTAGCACCCATCCGGATTAGCCGCACTTAAAGTTTTGTCAGGATCACACATGCGAATAGCGCCAGCGACGGAAACCGTGACATTTAATCTCCGCAAAGCGTTGGCTTCGGTGCTACGGCTATTGCTTATGGTATAAACGACACTATTGTTTGGGCTTGCAAGGCGACCAAAAGAATTAAATTGAATACCTGCGCTCGATGCGTTAATAATTACATTGCCCATATCAGGAAGTGAGGCTCCCTGAACAAAGCGTTCTGCTTTGGTAGAATCTGCCAGTGCCATAGTCTCAACCACCCAATTTCTGCCTGCATTTGATTCTGCAGCGCCTATGGCTGGCGCTGCATCAGTGAGTAGAAACCTAACGTTACGAGAGCTTTTTACCGCCTCGCCTTGCGCTAATCGAATACCATTTTGCAAGGTGTCCGCTACTGTGCGTGTTTTGGTGTTTTGCACCCAATCCGTAAAATTCGGCACGGCTAAGGCGGTTAATACACCCATCACTGCAATAGTGACCATCAGCTCAATTAAGCTAAAACCAAGAGAGTTGATGAAAGGATTATTCCTCGTAGATAAAGTCAACATGGTTTAACACGTACCGCCTTTGCGAGTAATCCAGCATGATGAACTATTACCCCAAGGCGAAGTCGTCACCTGAGTGTTTGTTTCATTTAATGTATAAACAAACCCAGCCATGGGTGCTGACCCTGTAGCGGTAATGATATAAGTCGTAGCATTGGACGCGCAGGTAATTGTCCATTTACTTACTGTCTTACTATTAATTGCGGGGCTTGGTGATATGAATGCTCCTGTTGTCGCGTAAGAACGATTATCTTGATAAAACTGACAACGATGGTGTTTTTCAGATATCTAAAGCTGATGAAGAAATACTGGCGGATAAATCTTATTTCCGAGTTTTTAATTTTGGCGGCGACCCATTCAGTGATGCAGTTACCTCGTATCATTTTAATTCAATCGGAGGTTACC
>JANOHT010000100.1:0-10450 GCA_031406605.1 Methylotenera sp.
TACCGCAATTAAATCACGTAATGCGTCTTTTGCTAAATGTACATCAATTGCGTGGCCGGTAAATTTAGCCATGGCAATAATACGATTCAACGCACCTTCAAGCTCACGTACGCTGGAGCGTATCTGTTTGGCAATAAAAAATGCAACATCTTCAGGTAGTGTTAAATTAACCGCCTCAGCCTTCTTAAGTAAGATGGCGACACGCATCTCTAACTCTGGTGGCTCTACCGCGACAGTTAATCCCCAGCTAAAGCGTGTTCTGAGGCGCTCATCCACATCAATTATTTCTTTTGGATACGTATCACAGGTAATGACGATTTGTTTTTTCGCTTCAATCAATGCATTAAAGGCATAAAAGAATTCTTCTTGCGTGCGGTTTTTCTTCGCGAAAAATTGAATATCATCAATCAATAATAAGTCGAGAGAATGATATTGATGCTTAAATTCATCAAAGGCTTTATGTTCATACGCTTTTACTACATCGGTTACATAGCGTTCTGCATGTAAATAGCGAATTTTGGCATCAGGATTATGATGCTTTAACTCATTGCCTATAGCCTGTAGTAAATGCGTTTTACCTAACCCTACCCCGCCATAAATAAACAGTGGGTTATAAGCAGTACCTGGATTTTCCGCTACCTGTATGGCTGCAGCCCGTGCGAGCTGATTCGCGCGACCAGTCACATAATTATTAAAGTTAAAAGAGCTGTTTAAGCCAGAAGCAATGCCTGTAACACCATTATTTTTATTATTAGCAGCTTTGAGTTGAGAAACAACTTGATGTAGATTTTTTTTATGCTTGATTTGAACATCATACAATTCTTGCGAACCATCTGAATCAATCTCGTTAACATCAACACTGTTTTTCAGTTTTTCAGTATTTGATTTTACAGTAGTGGTTTTTGAAGCAACATCTGCTAACACCAAATCAATTTGTATATTAACAAGATTTAATTCGTTGGCGAGTTGCTCAATTTTTTTAAGGAACCGTTCTTTTACCCACTGCATGACAAAACGATTAGGCGCGAGTAAGCGGATGGCATTACCCTCTATTTCTGATCGTAGAGGTTTAATCCATGTGTTGAATTGTTGTGTTGAGAGCTCTTGTTCAAAACGACTGAGACAAGTAGGCCAAAAATTTTCCATCTATGGTGGTTTACCTTAGCAATAGCAGCATGCACTGAATGGGCAAGCGCTATATTTTATTGTAAGTAGCTGTTTTTACTTGATTATTATAATTATTCTTTATGCATTATTCTTCAAATAATGCACTTTAGAACCAACATTAATTTGATATAATGATTGATGTATTCTAGCTCGTTTAACTCAACTTATCCACAGGCAAACGCTAAGTTTACTAAACTAAATAAACATTGACAAAATAGAGGGTTATCGTGTCTAATTACGCCCTTTATAGCATTATGCTTGCTGGAGAATTACATGAAACGTACTTACCAACCATCTAAAACACGTCGCGCCCGTACTCATGGCTTTTTAGTCCGTATGGCTACTAAAGGTGGCCGTGCTGTTATTGCAGCTCGTCGTGCTAAAGGCCGTAAACGCTTAGGTCTATAGTTTAAAAAACTTTAAAGTCTTTTGGGCTTTATTGGTAATTTAAGCAAATACACCTAAAGTTCTTACGCTACCGAAGTTTATAAATTAAAAGTAAAGCAGTGGTATCGTTTAGATTTACTAAACCAGCCAAGCTAATTAAAACGGATGAATTTTCATCCGTTTTTAATTTCCGCAAACGTATTTCTGCACAATTTTTAGTTATACACTATCAGCCAAATGTGCAGCAACATGCGCGTTTAGGTTTGGTGGTGGGTAAAAAAACGGCTAAATTATCAGTTAGCAGAAATTATATGCGGCGAGTATTACGCGAGTTTTTTAGGTTAAACCAAGAAAACATATGCGATGTTGATCTAGTCATACGTGTGCAAAAGAAATTTGATAAAGTAGATTTTGTTCTAATTAAACAAGAGTTTGATAGTTTTATTGCGAAAATAAATCAGCGTATCAAACCAGAACCAAAAAATAGTTCGCAAATAAGCACCACATTAAATGCGCCACTTATTGAATGATGATAGCTACTATAAAGTACCAATGAACATAATGGCGCGCCTACTAGTTTGGATAGTTAAAGCTTATCAAATAATGCTGAGTCCATTTTTTGGCCAGCAATGTCGTTTTTATCCCACTTGCTCGCAGTACGCTCTTGATGTTATTCACAAGCATGGTGCTGCCCTAGGGACTTACTATACAATTCGTCGTTTACTACGTTGCCATCCTTGGCATACTGGTGGCCACGATCCTGCCCCTTGAATGAGCACATAATTCTTACGTATTTCAAAAATTTAACCTATAAGACTGCCAAATAAAATCATGGATACAAAACGCTTAATACTCTTTGTTATTTTTTCGATGTCTATATTGATGTTGTGGGATGCATGGCAAAATAAAAATGCGCCAGTACCTGTGGCACAACAAGCAAGCACATCAGGTGTAGCTGGCGTTGCAAGCAATGACAATAGCATTCCAAATAGTGTTACTAGCCAGAATGTAAATACAGTAAGTACAACGCCAACAGAACAAGTGATAGATGGCGATTACAAATTGATGGTTGGTCAACGCATTAGCGTAACTACCGATTTATACAAAGCAGACATAGAAACAACAGGTGGCGATTTACGCAGACTAGAATTGCTTAAACATCGTGCCTCAAATAATGATAAATCGAATTTTGTTTTGCTGGATGATGCGGCAAAACCAATGACTTATGTTGCACAAACCGGTTTGATTGGCACCGACTTACCAACGCACAAGGCGGTGTTTACAAGTGCTGCTCCTAGCTACCAGATGCTAGAGGGTCAGGATAGTTTAGACGTTCGCTTAAGCTGGGCTGGCAACGATGTAACAGTGGATAAAGTGTATACCTTCCATCGTAATAACTATGCGATTGATGTTAATTATGAAATAAAAAATAATTCAGCGGCGCCTATTACACCGGCTGTTTATTATCAAATTGTGCATGATAATGAGTCAAATCAAGGCTCCATGTTAATGCCTACTTTTACAGGCGGCGCTTATTATTCTGAAGCGACTAAATTCAAAAAATTAAGCTTTAGTGATATGGAAAAAGAGCCGCTGAAGCTCGACACAACTAATGGCTGGGTAGGATTGTTACAACATTATTTTGTGAGTGCCTGGATCCCTAAAGACGGCGTTGCCCGCGAGTTTTACAGTACAAAAATCACCGATAAAATGTACATTATCGGTACTAAAAATACACTAGCGACACTTGCTCCAGGCGCTAGTTTAACTGTTCCCGCACGTTTCTTTTCCGGCCCGCAAACACAGAAAGATTTACAAGCTACCGCGCCGGGCTTAGAGTACACAGTAGATTATGGCTGGTTAACGGTTGTTGCATCGCCATTATTCTGGCTGTTATCAAAAATACATTCTTTCGTTGGCAATTGGGGCGTGGCGATTATATTGCTCACCGTTTTAATTAAAGCGGCATTCTTTAAGCTTTCTGCTACTAGTTATCGTAGCATGGCACAAATGAGAGAGTTAGCACCGCGCTTGCAATCAATGAAGGAAAAGTTCGGCGATGATCGTCAGAAAATGCAAATGGCGATGATGGAGCTCTACAAAAAAGAGAAAATCAATCCTATGAGCGGTTGCTTACCAATAGTGATTCAAATTCCGGTCTTCATTGCATTATATTGGGTGTTGCTAGGCTCAATCGAGTTACGCCACGCACCGTTCTTTGGCTGGATTAAAGATTTGTCAGCAATTGATCCATACTATATCTTGCCTGTGCTCATGGGTGCGACCATGATTCTTCAAACAAGACTTAACCCTAAGCCTACAGACCCAATTCAGGCTAAAGTGATGACATGGATGCCAGTAATATTCAGTGTGTTCTTCTTCTTCTTCCCTGCCGGCTTGGTGTTGTATTGGTTGGTGAACAACGTATTGTCTATCGCGCAACAGTGGTATATCAATAAAACCATACACGCTGAAACGCTGTTAAAAAAATCAGGTGGAAAGCTCTAGTTCTCAAGATACCATTGCCGCAATTGCGACCGCCTCCGGCGCTGGCGGCATTGGTATTGTTAGAGTATCGGGTTCGGCTGCAGCGCACATAGCCGCCGAAATTTTAGGCACTTGCCCAGCCCCACGCCATGCGGCGTATCTAGACTTTAAACATGCTGATGGCGAGCTGATTGATCGCGGCATCGCTATTTATTACCCCAACCCTCATTCATACACAGGCGATGACGTACTTGAATTGCAGGCGCATGGCGGCACTGCCCTCATGCAAATCCTGCTAGCGCGGTGTATAACCCTTGGTGCGCGCCAAGCTGAGCCTGGTGAATTTACCCGTCGCGCTTATCTAAATGACAAAATTGATTTAGCCCAAGCTGAAGCTGTGGCTGATGTAATCAATGCTGCAACGACTGAAGCAGCTAAAAGTGCAGTGCGTTCACTATCTGGCGAATTTTCCCAGCGCATCAATATATTACTTTTAAAGTTAATAGATTTACGCATGTTTGTAGAAGCATGCCTGGATTTTCCTGAAGAAGAAATTGACTTCATCACGCAAGGCCATGTGGCGGAAAAGTTAGAGCTAATTATTAAAGAGTTAACTTCAGTTTTTGCTAAAGCTAAACAAGGCAGTCTATTACGTGAAGGTATCAATGTAGTTTTGGTTGGTCAGCCGAATGTTGGAAAATCTAGTTTGATGAATCAGCTAGCAGGTGAAGAAATTGCTATCGTTACGCCAATTGCAGGAACAACCCGCGATACCATAAAAAATGCGATACAAATCAATGGGGTACCTTTGCATGTGATAGATACGGCGGGCTTGCGAGAAACCGATGACGAGGTAGAAAAATTTGGAATTGCACGAACTTGGCGAGCTGCAGAAACGGCCAATATCGCATTATTATTAATAGATGCAGCTCATGGTATTACCGAAACTGAAAAATCGATTCTAGCCCATTTGCCGCAAGAAATACGCAAAATCTGGGTACATAATAAAATTGATGTTGCCAATGAACCCGCTTTTGTTCAAGAAATTGACCAAGCCACCCATATTCACCTTTCAGCTAAAACAGGTGTAGGTGTCGATCTGCTAAAAAGCCATTTGCTTAAGCTCGCGGGTTATCAAAATAATTCTGAAGGTGTTTTTATGGCGCGTGCCAGACATTTGGAAGCATTGGCAAAAGTGGACGCACACTTGAGTAGTGCAAGCGCTCAAATAAAATCAGCCGAGTTGGTGGCAGAAGAATTAAGGCTTGCACAGGATGCTTTGAGTAGTATTACGGGTGAATTTACGCCGGATGATTTGTTAGGCGAAATCTTCTCTAAATTCTGTATCGGCAAGTAATAATTGACAAGTAATTAAGGCTACATTTCAACTCATGCTTCTTTGCTGGGCTTTACAGTGCTAACTGTACTGTCTTTAACCAAGCATATGCTTGAATTGAAATGTAGCCCTAATTGCTGCTACATACAAGTAAATTAGGTTGTTAAATCAACCAACTCAGCATCTGGTGCATTTTTCTTTACAGATTCAATACCATTATCGCGTCCTGCTTCACTTTCATACTGCTGACTTTGACCAATTACTTGGTGGTTGCCGGCCTTAATTACAAAGTAAGGCTTTGCAGATTTTGATACTAGGCGCTCATACCTTGCATCTTCAGCCGCATTTTTTTGAATAGAAGAAATGCCGTTTAGTGCGCTGGCTTTGCTTTCATACATTTCACTTTGCAAGATAATTTGGCCATTACTGGCTAATAAATTGAAATGATACTGCCCACTTTTAGCTGTTTTTAATTCAAATTTCCCTGCCATAAAGTTCTCCTCAATTTTGTTGTGTGAAAGCGCCATGGCTGTGCACCAATCGCTGTCTCTACTATAGGCGCGCAATTGCACAGTCGTCAATAGCTAAGACATGTAATTTATGAAGCCTTATAAACTAATCTGTTTAGATAAATATTATTTGGATGTTTCACGTGAAACATACTTAAGTTGCTAATTACAGCAAGTTGCGTGTAATGATGCAGTGTATATTTTTTTGAAAAGCGGCTGTTTCAAGATTATATTGAAACCAAAACTAATGCAGACGGCAGCGACTTAGCGCATCACCTTAACAGCTTATTTTATTTGCTCAATACGCCAGCTAATAAACGTTTGAAAAATTTAGATGAAAGTTTAGAGAATTTCCCCATACGTAAATGGCAAGCTATTTGAAGAATCTATACCGCCTGCCCAGTTTTATAGCAAAATGCGCGAAGCCTTGCTTGATTTGTGTGCGCTGGATTGGAGCATTATCTCCCCTGTTATCTTCGGTAGTTTGTTTCAAAGCATTATGTATGCTGATGCGCGGCGCAATTTAGGCGCACATTACACCTCTGAGGAACATATCTTAAAACTCATTAAGCTGCTGTTTTTAGATGCACTGTGGGCGGAGTTTGAAAAAATCAAAGGCTATAAAAATAAAACGCCTTTATTAGCGTTTCATAAAAAGCTGTGTCATCTAACCTTTTTAGACCCTGCTTGCGGTTGCGGTAACTTTTTGGTAATTACCGGGCTGCGCTTACTAGAGTTGGCCGTATTGCGCGCCGGTCGCAAGAGCACGCAGCAAGTACTTGATGTTCAAAGCCTGATAAACGTAGACGTAGATCAGTTTTACGGCATAGAGATTGAAGAATTCCCCGCGTAAATCGCCCAAGTAGCGCTGTGGCTTACCGACCACCAAATGAACATGAAAGTAACAGAAGAGTTAGGTAGTTATTTCGCCCGTGTTCCGCTTAAGGCCACACCGCATATTGTATGTGGCAATGCTTTGCAGTTGGTTTGGACGGATGTGTTGCCGCCGGCGCAGTGTAGTTATATTTTGGGTAATCCGCCGTTTATTGGTAAAAGCAATCAATCATCCGAGCAAAAAACGGACTTGTTGAGCGTTTTCGGTAAATTAAAATCTGCATCAGATTTTAATTTTGTAGTGCATGGTATATAAAAGCATCTAAATTTATTAATCAAACTAATATTTACCGATGATGAGAAACAAGGTTTCTTATTTATAGAGCCGAGTGCTGCAAAATTCATCAGGCCTTATATTGGTGCTGATGGATTTATAAATAATAAATCTAGATGGTGTTTATGGTTGAAAGATGCAGATGTTGTTGAACTAAGAGCTATGCCTGCAGTGATGGAGAGAGTGAAACGAGTACAAGAGTTTAGGTTAAAAAGTACTGCAAAACCTACTAAACAAAGTGCATCAACGCCAACCAAGTTTTTTTATACATCACAGCCAGATAGTGATTATCTTATTGTTCCTGAAACATCATCTGAAAACCGAAAATATATACCGATTGATTTTGTTGATAAAACAATTATCTCTAGTAATGCTACTTACCATATTCCAAATGCTGAACCATATTTATTTGGTGTATTAGCTAGTGCGATTCATAACGGTTGGATGCGCACAGTTGGAGGTAGGATAAAAAACGATTATCGATATTCTGCGAGTATTGTTTACAACACTTTCCCGTGGCCAGAACCTAACGACAAACAGCGCACTACTATTGAAGCGGCCGCCCAAGCAGTGCTTGATGCACGTGCTGAACATGTGAATGCCTCGCTTGCTGATTTATATGACCCGCTTACTATGCCAGCTAATCTACTAAAGGCACATCAAGTATTAGATAAAGCGGTATGGCTACAAAGGCGCTACTACCGATGCGGCTCGTGTCGCCTTTTTGTTTGAGCTGTATCAACAAATCACGAGTTTATTGCCATTAGCAGGCAAGCTTAAAAAGCTGCGTAAAAAGTAGCCCCAAAAAATAGCAGTGTTTCACGTGAAACACTGCTATTTCATTTACAGCAAACAATTAATTTTGCTTTATCTTTTGTTTGGCTTGTCGTTCATCAATTTTACAAACACGCTTACAACCAGTAATCATGGCCCAAATCAAATTATCTCTGTGCAAAATGCTTTCTACCAACACACCAGATACGTGAATAGCAACGAGTATTAACCAGCCCCAGGTTGAGTAATGATGTATCGCTTGCAATAATTCAGGTTGATCTATGAACCAGCCCTCGTTAAACACCAGCCAGCCAGAACCTACTGCCGTTAAACCCATACCCAGCATTGCATATATCACTAAACCACCAGTGGGGTTATGACCAATGTAATGTCTGGCGTGCCCTTGCAATACGCGATAAAGATGCTTAACCGCATGTATCGGGTTAAGTGGAAAGCTATCGAAACTGGCATAGCCTGTTGCCACCAAGCCCCACACAATGCGAGCAATTAACAATGCGCCTGCAACGTAGCCGGCGCGCACATGAATGAGGCGATCCCATTCAGATGCATGTGTATAAAACGCCACTGTAAAAGCAGCCACCAAAGACCAGTGGAAGACTCTTACAAATGGATCCCAAACATATTTTAAGCGCAATTTAGATACTTACTGTTTTTTAGAAGGGGTTTTTTCTGTTAGCAAGTAAGCAATGTAATTTGCTTTTTCTGCTGCAGTACAATCGCTACCAATAATGTCGTTGCAATGTAATGTAAATTGTTCTTCCACTTTATCAACATCACTAAAGCGTTTGAAGTTAACCATTGGTGATAACGGTTTGATTGGTTTGCCTGTCACGATGTGCTTGCCTTCATCGGCTGGGTTGGCTGTATGGCAAGACGCACAAGCGGCTTCTTTGCCATTAGCTAATTTAATTTTACGGTTAAAAAAGAATTTACCATCTACCGCTGAAGGGCCTGAGTACTCAGGATTTGCTGATTTAGCAAAAGCTGCATATTTTTTTTCTAATTTAACAGCATTTTCAACGTCGGCTTGGGCAGCAAAAGCTGTAAATCCTAATAATGCTGCCAATACGATACTTAAATTTTTCATTTGATACTCCATCTCTGTGAATAAAAGGGTTGTTTTAGTTAATATTTTGCCTAGTATTACCTTGCCTAGGTTTTATGTTTTGCCCTAACGCGGTGCATAAATACATAAGTGCCATAAAAGTACAGTAAAGTGCACCGTTTGAAAAGCCTTTACCAATATTTATCGCACTTGTTAAGTTAATTAAAGCGAATTTTATGCCAACTTTGTTAAGTAATTATGTCCAGAGTGTAAGTCGCGTTAAGTTTCACGTGAAACAATTGATTAATACAAAGTTTAAATCCATCGTAAAAACATGCTTTTACATGACTAATCAGACGCTTTGCAGTAAAATCTAATTCTTTGAAATGTAAGTGTTAAAAGATGCAAAAAGCTGAATTTAGTTACCCAGATATTTTCGATGTTATCGTAGTCGGCGGCGGCCATGCGGGCACCGAGGCGGCTCTTGCGAGCGCAAGGATGGGGCAGAAGACCTTATTGCTGACACATAATATCGAAACGCTCGGTCAAATGTCATGCAACCCTAGCATTGGCGGCATCGGCAAGGGTCATCTTGTCAAAGAGATTGACGCACTAGGCGGCGCCATGGCGGCAGCCACAGACGAAGGTGGTATCCAGTTTCGAATATTAAATTCCAGCAAAGGCCCAGCGGTGCGCGCTACTCGTGCGCAGGCTGACCGTGTGTTATACAAAGCGGCGATTCGTCGCAGGTTAGAAAATCAGCCGAACCTTTGGCTGTTTCAACAAGCAGTGGATGACATCATTCTAGATGGCGACCGTGCTGCCGGCGTAGTAACACAAATCGGCTTGCGCTTTAAATCCAAATCCGTAGTGCTTACCGCAGGTACGTTTTTAGGCGGTTTGGTGCATGTAGGGTTGCAAAACTACAGCGCAGGTCGTGCGGGAGATCCGCCGGCGATTTCGCTGGCAGCGCGTCTGCGGGAAATTGGTTTGCCAGCTGGCAGATTAAAAACAGGTACGCCACCGCGTATTGATGGTCGTACCATTGATTATTCTGTCATGACAGAGCAGCCAGGAGATAATCCTGTGCCAGTATTCTCATTTTTGGGTAATATCGCGCAGCACCCTGCTCAACTGCCCTGCTGGATTACGCATACTAATGCGCAAACACACGACATTATTCGCAGTGGTTTAGATCGCTCACCGATGTATACAGGCGTGATTGAAGGCGTAGGCCCGCGTTATTGTCCGAGTGTAGAAGACAAGATTCATCGCTTTGCAGATAAAGAAAGCCATCAAATATTTTTAGAGCCTGAAGGCTTAACAACTAATGAAATTTATCCAAACGGTATATCAACCAGCCTGCCATTTGATATACAGCTGGCTTTGGTACGTTCAGTCAAGGGTTTAGAGAACGCGCATATTCTGCGCCCAGGATATGCCATTGAGTACGATTACTATGATCCACGTAGTTTAAAAAGTTCGCTAGAAACCAAAACGGTGCAGGGTTTGTTTTTTGCAGGGCAAATTAATGGTACCACTGGCTATGAAGAAGC
>JANOHT010000126.1:0-2639 GCA_031406605.1 Methylotenera sp.
TGAATGGATACCTGAAAACATGAGCGTGACCAGCGCGGCAAAAGCGCTAAAGATTTCTCGTGTGAGCTTATCTAAAATACTTAACGCAAATACAAACATTAGTGCAGAAATGGCCATTAGGCTATCGCAATGGCTTGGCACATCGTCAGATGTATGGCTGGGTATGCAAGTGAAATATGACTTGTGGCAAGCAGAGCAAAAAGCTACTTTTCATATAGAAAGATTAGCGGCTTAAGCATTCAAGTGCAGGCCTGCAGCCGCAAGGGTTGGCCTCGCAGAATATACTAGCTAAAGCTGGTTATTCATACGTGAAAGCCAATATCCTTAAGACTCCCAAGCAGTACTTTTACATCATTAAATTTCATATTCTTTTCAATATTTTGCATATACAGCTATAGCCTGTTAAGCTAGTCATCAAATGCATTTAAAGCCCCCGTGTTACATAAATGGGAGGTAAAACAATTAGTGGTCATCAATAAAGTTGTTGTAGTATAAAATCATAAATAATCAGATAACATTTCAAAAATATTAATACTTTATGCAATACATAAACGAAATAAGCACACTACTTAAACCTTCGGTTTCTGGCTCGCCTATAGTATTAGATTTGTTTGCTGGTTGTGGTGGTTTAGCACTTGGTTTTGAAGCGCAAGGATTTGAAACTATAGGTTATGAAATGGATCCTGATTGCTGTTTAACATACCGTCACAACCTAGTTGGTGAATGTATAAACATTAAACTTACACCAGAGTATAACTTTCCAAAAGCTCAGGTGGTTATTGGTGGGCCACCATGTCAGCCATTTAGTGTGCTGGGCAGTCAAAAAGGTGATATGGATTCAAGGGATGGCTTCCCAGTATTTATTTCAGCTGTAAAGCAAGCTAATCCAGATATTTGGATGTTCGAGAATGTAAGGGGTTTAATGTACCGAAACAAATGGTACTTAGATGAAATAATTGAAAAACTCAGTAAATTAAACTATATAGTTGAATGCCATCTACTCAATGCAGTAAATTATGGCGTCCCACAAAACAGAGAGCGAGTGATTGTAATTGGACATAGAGGAAAGTTCGAACTCCCTGCGAAACGTCACGACAAAGTTACTGTTGGTGATTCGATAGGGGATTTAATGCATCTAATCCCAAGCAATGCAAAATTTCTCACCCCTAGTATGGATGCCTATGTAAAAAAATACGAAATCGCTTCACAATGCGTTAACCCGAGAGACTTGTATCCAGACAAACCATCTAGAACTGTTACTTGTAGAAATCTTGCTGGAGACACAAGTGACATGATCAGGGTTCTCTTACCAGACGGTAGGCGTAGAAAACTCATAGTTCGAGAAGCAGCACGTTTGCAAAGCTTTCCAGATTGGTTTGAATTCCAAGGTGAGGATAAAAGCGCATTTAAGCAGATAGGTAATGCTGTTGCTCCTATGTTCTCGTATCATTTAGCTCAAAGTGTTAGGAATTATTTAACTTCCACAAAAAGACTAAATCGAGAAGAAATCGAATACCGCATGCAGCCCATTCAATTGTCCATTCCACTGGAAATGTATGCAGCATAAAATAAATTTGGAGAGACTTCAAAAGTTAGTAAATGAGGCAATTGATATACTTTCTCAACTAGGCATTCCTTTAAATAATCTAACGAAGCGTAGACAAGAAAAAATGGCAAAGTGCTTTATTGCCTTAGCTGGCATTACTACTGAAAATAGCTGGAAAAATACTTTATCTATCGAAGATAATCACAAATTACTATCAAGAGAAATAATCAACTATTTAAATAACTACCTTGGTGAAAACATTTCATCTGGTTCATATGATGACATCAGGAGAAAAGATTTATTGCTACCAGTCGAAGCAGGTATCGTGACTAAGAGTGCGTTAAATCCAAATGCTAATACCAACGACGGAACCCGTCCATATGCACTTAGCGAAAAGGTTGCAGCACAACTTAGATTATATGGAACTGAAAATTGGAAAACTTACATAGAAGCATTCAATGAGGGACAAACTTTACTAAATGTGAAACTGGCTAAGGCCAGAGAACTGTCTAAAGTTAGTGTACTTATTCACGGGAATAAAGAGCTTAAATTCAGTCCAGGGGCACACAATCTGCTCCAAAAAGCAATCATAGAAGAATTTTTACCAATTTATGGTTTTGGTGCTGAAGTCTTGTATGTGGGAGACACTACAAATAAATATTTATTTCTCAATCATAAAGCTCTCAAAGAACTTAATTTTGATGATATTGCTCACGATAAGTTGCCAGATGTAGTTGCATATTCTAAAACTAAAGATTGGCTTTATCTAATTGAGGCGGTAACTACTGCGAACCCAATTACTGAAATCAGAAAATTAAAACTAGAAGAAATGGCACTTAAAAGTGGTAAACCCATTGTTTTCTTAACAGCGTTTCCAGATAGAGCAACTTTTCGAAAACATGTAAAAGAAGTAGCTTGGGAGACGGAAGTCTGGATTGCGGATACACCTGAACATTTAATTCATTTTAATGGAGATAAATTCATGGGGCCTTATAGCGCCTAAGTGTGTATTAGCTAGCGTAGGGCGCACCGAACCTGTCAAGGTGGTGCGCCGTATGAATTAACCTATTCCCTTCGGCGGACTGCTGCGCGA
>JANOHT010000154.1:0-2637 GCA_031406605.1 Methylotenera sp.
GTCTAGCAACGCTAAAATCTTATCTGCGCCTTTGGCACGCAGTTTGTCGGCTAATATTTTGCCTAATGCTTCTGCGTGGTTTCTGTCCCCAGTCGCCGTTTCAACTAACATTTGTTTGCCATCCACACTCGCTACAAAGCCAGTAATGCGAATAGTGTCTGCTTCGCAGGTAGCGTATGCGCCCAGCGGCACTGTGCAACTGCCTGCCAGCGCGCGACTCATTCCACGCTCTGCTTCTACGCATACTTGGGTATCGGCATGATTGAGTGGTGCAAGTACTGCGAGTAAATCAGGCCGGTTTGCGCTAATCTCTATGCCGAGTGCGCCTTGCCCAACCGCCGGAATGCTGTGTTCTGGCGAAATAACGTTACGAATACGTGTTTCAAGACCGAGTCTAATTAACCCCGCCGCTGCAAGAATAATGGCTGCGTATTGACCTTCGTCTAATTTACGCAAACGTGTTTGTAGATTACCACGCAGCGATTCAATTTTTAGATGCGGCAAGCGCGCTTGTAATTGGCTCTGGCGACGTAAGCTCGATGTACCAACAATACTGCCGGCGGGTAATGTTTCTAACGAACTAAAGTCGTTAGAAACAAATGCATCACGCGGATCTTCACGCTCGCCCGTGGCCGCCATCATGAAGCCTTCCGGTAAATTCATCGGCACGTCTTTCATGCTATGTACGGCTAAATCTGCCCGACCATCTGCTAAAGCCATTTCTAGCTCTTTAACAAATAATCCTTTACCGCCAACTTTAGCTAATGGTGTGTCTAAAATTTGGTCGCCTGTGGTAGTCATTCCTAAAATCTCTACCGTTGTGTCAGGATAAAGTGCTTGTAAACGGCCTTGTATGTGAAGCGCTTGCCACATGGCCAACGGGCTTTCTCGCGATGCGATAATGAGTCTTTTGGGTGGGGCTAAAATAGTTGTATTGTTCATACTTCGAATTTTATCACAGGGCAACTTTGTAAATGGGCATTTGTAAACGGCGGGTTGCAATAGCATTTGTTAAATAGAGTGTATTTGGGTTAAGCTTAAATGCCGCAGTCACAAAATTTAAATCAGCTGACGTTAGATTAGTGGCTAATTCAGTATTTGGTTAACTTCAGCGCTGTTAGCTTTGTAATATCGCTGCAAGCGTTAACTTTATCGTTAGGAGATTTTTATGCAGTATCAACTCGATATTTTTATCAACTCATTAAACCAATTCTGGGTGCAGCTGGTTAATTTTGTGCCTAAATTATTAGCAGTTATTGTCATTTTATTTTTTGGCTGGGTGCTAGCCAAGCTGGCTAAAACGGCAATAAAACGTACGCTTGAGCTAATGCAGTTTGATAAATTTGCGCAAAAATCTGGGCTAGAATCTTTCATGAACCATGGCAACTTTGACTTGAGTTTAAGTGGCATCATTAGCCATCTTGTTTATTGGTTGGTGATTATTTTGTTTATTATCACTGGCTCGAACATGCTGGGTTTGAATGAAGTTGCTGTTTTATTGCAGCAATTAGCCAGTTATTTACCGCATATAATTGTGGCCATTTTGGTACTCATTTTTGGTACTTTATTGGCACGCTTTGTGAACCGATTGGTGTTTGCATGGTTGTATAGCATTAAGTTTGAACGTGCTTTAGAAGTGAGTACTTCAGCTGAATATGGCATACAAATACTCGCTATATTTGTAGCATTAGAACAGTTGGGTATTGGTACGCAGCTTATTCACTCATTGTTTGTTATTGTGTTTGGTGCGTTCTTTTTGGCACTTGCAATTGCATTTGGACTGGGCGGAAAAGACTGGGCAGCAAAAGTGATTGAAGAAATGAATAAAAGTAAAAAGTAACGAGCTTACGCTTTAAAAAATTACAAGGCCTAATGTGTTTATAAAATTAGGCCTTGCGCACGATGTGTTGTTGACGGCGGCTAACAGCAATGGCTTCCGGTACGTTTTTTAACAGCGCAAACCATTGCTTTTCGCCAAGTTCAGGGCCTTCACATGCATCTACATGCTTTTCATTATTACTGTAATGGAAGCTGTCACCACGATTTTCAACACTACGTTTTTCATAGCCTAGAATATAAGCATTCGCTACTAAACAGTTGCGATGCAAGCGTACAAAAGTATCACCAAACTCTTGCTCTAAATGAGTGAGTGATTCTTCCAATAAATATTCACGTTCCGCGGTGCGAACGGTAATGTATTTAAGCTCAGCACGTAAATAAACGATCTCGTTGATCGGCACTAATAAAACTCTGCCACGTTCACTAATGCTGATGTGTGTTCTACGTGGGTTAAGCGGCAGTATGGCTTCAAGCTGACTAGGCAACAGGGCGCGGGCTTTACTTATAGCTGTTTGCAGACGTTCAAAACGGATTGGTTTGAGCAAATAATCTACCGCATGTATATCAAACGCTTGCATGGCGTAACTGTCAAAAGCCGTCGTGAAAATAATAGCCGGTGGATTCGACATTTTTTGCAAATGCTGCGCCGCTTCAATACCATCCATACTGGGCATGCGAATATCAAGCAATACAATATTCGGTGAATGTTCATTCGCCAGATGCAGTGCTTCCTGACCATTTTTCGCTTCAGCAACCACATGAATTGTGTTGATATCTGACAATAGCTCGCGCAGCCTA
>JANOHT010000168.1:0-11238 GCA_031406605.1 Methylotenera sp.
CAGGCTGATTCTTTCTTCAACCAATTCAGATAATGCCTTGCCAGTTTGGCTTAAAAGTTCGCAGACTAAAAACCACGGAATCATACCGCTGTCGCAATATGCAAAATCTCTAAAGTAGTGATGTGCACTCATTTCACCACCGTAAATAGCATTTTCAGCGCGCATGCGTTCTTTAATGAATGCGTGGCCTGTCTTGCTCATGATCGCCTGCCCACCAGCATTGGTCACAATATCAACTGTGTTCCACGTTAAGCGTGGATCATGAATGATTTTTTCATTCGGATGTTTTGCTAAAAAGGCAGCCGCAAGCAAACCGACGATGTAATAACCTTCAATAAACTCACCTCGTTCATCGAACAAGAAACAACGGTCAAAATCACCATCCCAGGCAATGCCCATGTCTGCTTGATGTGCAATCACGGCATCAGAAGTAGCCGCCCTGTTTTCGGGTAACAGCGGATTGGGGATACCATTTGGAAAGTTACCATCAGCATCGTGATGCACTTTAATGAAGGTCACAGGTATTTGTGATTTCTTAAAGACATTTTCTAAAGCATCAATGACATGGCCTGCAGCGCCATTACCTGAATTCACGACCAACTTAAGTGGGCGCAATTTGCTGGCATCAATATATGTCATCAGATGCTCCACTAAATCAGGCAAAACATCTTGTTTAATGAGAGTACCGCGTTTACCAACGACTGAAAACTGATTAGCTTCCGCTAATTTTTGTATCTCATGCAATCCAGTGTCACCACTAATCGGTCTTGACCCTGCCCTCACTAACTTCATACCATTGTAATCCATAGGATTATGGCTTGCCGTCACTTCTATACCGCCATCTACTTTCAAAAAGAACGTAGCAAAATAGACTTCTTCAGTGCCTGTCATGCCAATATCAATCACATCAACGCCTTCATCCATCAAACCGTTTGCCAGAGCCATTTTAAGGCCGTGACTTGTGTGACGAATATCAGCGCCCAATACAATAGATTTTGGTTTTAAATAAACAGCGCAGGCGCGGCCAATTCGATAGGCAATGTCTTCATTAAGCTCTTCGCCTAACTTTCCTCTTATGTCGTATGCTTTAAAACACGTAAATAGTTTATTTTGTGGTTGATTAATATTTTGATCAATTTGAGCCATAGTTTCCGCCAGTAAATTTTTTTATATCACGTAATTGTCGCTTGGTTGGTCGTCCTGCGCCGCGTTCACGCAAGGCATGCTCACCTTCACCAGTGGCTTTAGCGTTTTCACGCTTAGTGATACTGGCCTGCGTTTCTGCATATAATAGTGCCGCTTCCGGCGCACCTTTACGCATGTTAGTGAGTGCAAGTACGCTCACTTCAATTTCAAAGTCTCTATTACGAATATGGATAATTTGCCCCGTGCGCACTTCTTTAGCAGGTTTTACACGGTCGCTGTCTACGTGCACTTTGCCTGACTCGACAGCGGCGGTAGCTAAACTACGTGTTTTGAAAAATCGCGCCGCCCAAAGCCATTTATCTAACCTGCATTTAGCATCGTCTTTACTGGCCTCATTTTTACGGTCAAAATCAGTCATGATTATTTATTCAAAGGCAATTCATTCAATGTGATACTCAAAAATTTAAGGCTATAAATTTTTGAGTAAATATTGCGGAATGTTAGTTTCTAACGTTAGTTTAAATTGACCCAAACTAGCTTCTGCCAAGCGATTCACTTCTGCCAGACTATGTCCTGTCACATGCAAAATACCTTCAGCAACATTATTCATGGTGGCAATTTCAAACTGCCCGGCAGCAACAGCTTCAATCACTTCATCACTTAACATTAAATGTCGGATATTACGTGCGGGTAGCAATACACCCTGCTTTCCATTTAAGCCTATGTCTTTACATACCCTAAAGTAACCTTCAATCTTTTCGTTTAACCCGCCTACCGGTAACACTTCGCCATGCTGATTTAGTGCCCCTGTGACTGCAATACCCTGCTTAATCGGCAGCTTGGCAAGTGAGGACAACAACGCAAATAACTCAGCACACGAAGCAGAATCTCCATCAACGCCATTGTATTCCTGCTCAAATACCAATGAAGCTGTAAGATTAAGTGGATTAAACTGCGCAAAGTTTGAGTGTAACCAGCTTTGCAATATCATCACGCCCTTATCATGTGTAGGGCCACTCATCGCCACCTCACGGTCAATCGTGAGGATACCGCGATTACCTGCATAGCAATTGGCTGAGATACGCACAGGTGAGCCAAAGCTCGCATCAGCAAGATCAATGTGCGTCAGCCCGTTAATCTGCCCTACTACCCCGCCTTGTACGGTAATCATTAATTCGTTATCTACAATTGAATCACGCATGTGTGCTTCGATATAGCTATGGCGCGCGTATTTGCGGTGAATCGCTGCTTTTACATCTTCAATGGCTACTAATTTAGCACCACGGATGTCAGCCGCAGCAGCGCTTTCTAAGATTAGTTTCTCAAGCACTGCAAACTGCGTGCTGATACGTGTTTGATCTTCCTGTAATCGGTGCATGGCTTGCAATAAGGCTGCCACAGCCTCTGCTGTAAAATGACTGCAATTAAACTGCTGACACTTTTGTGCAATAAAAGCAGCATAGGCTGCATAAATTTCAGTACTTGCTTTTACTTTCTCAGCAAATTCAATTTTGATGGGGAAGTAGCTGAAAAAATCAATTTTTTCATCAATCAACTCATAATAATCTTCACGCGTGGCAACCAATACCAACTTTACCGATACTGGTATAGCGGCCTGTGCGCTCACAAAACTACTGCCTTGACTGCTACTGCTGCTTAAATCTTCTATTTGTAAAGTGCCGTTACGTAAAAAGCGATGTAACTTCTCAAGTAGCTGCGACCCACTTGACTCATCGGCCAAAATATCACGCAAGTGGAGCAACAATGTACCCCCATCGGCACGTAATAAATTACCTGCGCGCAGCCGCATAAAATCTGGCGTACTGCTAGACTCCCCGGCACTCTCTACACCACCGAATAAAGACTGCAAGCTAGGATCGTTGTCATACAACACATGCGCATACTTGCTGGTATGATGTTCCACAAGCACGTTGGCACGATAGCGACCAAAAAAACTCTCACTTAGCAGTGCATCTAAATTATTGTCACCATCTCCACTAGTGTTTGGTTGCCAAGCTTCTAGATAATCCAACACATCTTTTTCTAGCAATTCGAAGTAGATTCTAAGTGTTTCAATAGACTCGCTGTTGGATAAAATCGGTAAGACACTGGCCTTAACGGTACTTAGTTGTACTTTTAAAAAAGCCTGAATAGGCGCTAGTGAGTTTTCTTTCACTTTCGCTTCAAGTAGGCTCGCTAACTCTTTTGCCAAATGTCGTACAAATTGATCCAACGACAATTTCAATTGTGTACCCAATCCAGCTGGTAACTTTATAAATAGCGGCTTTCCGCTCACATCAAACTGATATAAAGCTATTAAATCATCCGGCACAGCTTGACTGGCTGCAGCTTCGTGCATAGCACTTAGCATGAGTGTGGTGCGCCCCGTTCCTGGCTCGCCTAATGCCAACAAATTAAAACCTGGCTGCTTGATACTTAACCCAAACTCGGCCGCTTTTTTAGCCTCGAATTGTGCAATCCAAGCTTGGTATTGTGCGCTTTTGTTTTCAGCAAAAATAAGCTCAGAAGTATCCGCAAAGCTAAATTGCTTAGCAGAAATATTTAGGGTGAGTTGCTGCGGTGTAAGTGTATTCAAGGTTATGGTTTGTGACATAGATTCTTAAGGATAGATTTTAATCAACTTTTATTATTAGATGCTGTTGTCTAAATGTTGCTCTTCATTTACTGCATATTAAGGTTTGGTCCATCGTTGCCGCGCTTCGTCATCTGTGATTTTTGCTTCAACCCAACGCTCACTGGTGGTATCTCCAAGGCGTGTGACTTCTTTTTTCCAAAATGGTGCTTCAGTTTTTAAATAATCCATTATAAATTCACATGCTTTAAACGCCTCGCCGCGATGGGCGCTAGTCACAGCGACTAACACAATTTGATCTGTCGGTTGCATTGTGCCTACACGATGAATGATTAAAACATCAAAAATATCCCAGCGACTTTTTGCTTGCTCAGTAATCGACTGCAAGGCTTTTTCAGTCATGCCTGGATAATGCTCTAATGTTAAAAGTGAGACCGTGTCACCTTCATTCATATCGCGCACTTGCCCAATAAAACTCACGACAGCGCCAATATCTTTACGCGCACTACGTAACTGGTTAATTTCTAAGCCAGCATCAAAATCATTATTTTGTACGCGTACGGTCATAAGCTATATTACAACTTAGCCACCAGTTACCGGCGGGAAAAAAGCAACTTCATCACCATCAGCAATCAACGCGTTATCGTCAACCAGCTCATGGTTAATAGCGCCACGCACCTTTAATTTACCCAGCAACATCTGTTGCCAAACATCGCTGCGTTTAGCTAGGTGAGCCTTTAACTTAAGTAACGTCAGTGAGTTTGCATATTCATCAGACAACTCTAAATCTTCAGTAGAAAACTTGAGCGTCTCTTTGAGTCTAGCAAAATAAAATATTTTAATTTTCATAGTGTTATATAAATTACTTAATCTTTTTTATCACTTAATAATTCTGACTCTTCCAACACATCGAGCAAATCTGCTTCCAATAAATCAGATGTTTGATTAGCAAGTTCAACACGCTCGATCTTAGCAAATCCTGCCGTTATTTTCTTACTAGTGATATGTACATCATCCACATCCTTGCTTGCTTGCCTAATGTGATCGGCAAGGCTTTTCATGCGCTTATCAAACAGTGAAAAATCTTTACTTAGCTTGCCTAACTCAGACTGGATAATATGTACCTGTTTACGCATTTCCACGTCTTTAAGCACTGCACGCGCTGTATTCAGCACCGCCATCAACGTCGTAGGCGACACCAACCAAACTCGCTTGACCATAGCATATTCGATGACCTCGCGGTGGTATGCATGTATCTCAGCAAATACCGCTTCAGCCGGAATAAACATGACTGCGCCGTCACTCGTTATATTAGGGATAATATACTTGCTGGCAATATCATCAACATGCTTTTTAATATCTGCTTTAAATTGCTTTTTAGCGATACTTTGTTCAGCATCACTCAAGCTGCTATCAAACATTCTGTGGTAATTTTCGAGCGGAAACTTACTATCCACAGCCACTGTTCCTGTAGGTTCTGGCAGAAACAGCGCGCAATCCACACGTGCACCATTTTCAAAAGTATGCTGCATACTAAAAGTATTCACAGGCATTACATTACGCACTAAGCTTTCAAGTTGGACCTCACCATAAGCCCCGCGACTGCGTTTATCACCCAGCAACTCCTGTAGGCTGACCATGTTCACGGTAAGACCATCGATTTTCTTTTGCGCTTCGTCTATGGTGGCTAGCCGTTCCATCACGCTCACAAACGTTTCGTTGGTTTTCTTAAAGCCTTCGTCCAGGCGTTCTGAAACCTTACCACCGATTACTTCCAGGCGGCCATCCACTGTTTTGCTTAGGTTTTCAATAGTTTGCGTGAGGATTGCGGTCGCATTGCGCATGGTGGTTTGAATCAACTCCTGCTCGGCTTTGCCTTGCTCCGCGAGCGTGATATGCAACTTCTCCAGCACAGTTTCGCGCGTAAGTGCCAAACTGGTATTTTGCGCTAACTGTAGCTGTTGCATAGCCTCACGCGTTGCCTGCAACTCACTCGCTACACTCATACGCAGGCGCTCGCTAATATCGCTTGATGAGGCACTCAAGCGATCCCCCAGTTTATTTAAACCGTCGTTAAGGTCGCGCAACATCTCACGATGCTTTTCTTCTAACTGCTGCAAAATCACCAGATTTTTATCTATCTGGCCGTTACGCCATTCCTGAAATAGCAGCAGCAATAGAATAGCTAGCGCGATTACTAAAATAATAATTTGTATCATAGCCCGCAATTATACCCGATACCGTTTGTTTTAATGATGAACAACTCTCGTATGCAAGACTCTTGCGAGTAATGCAACAGCACGAAATGAATAGCTCCACGCTATATTAATTAGATATTTAGTTTGGCAAACTAATGATTTCTGCCTTCGGATTATTAAACGCCTTAAGTAATATTTTGTAGGTATTTAAATCAAATTTGAAGTCAGTTTTTTGCGTTAGTATTTCCGATAAATCCTGCGTATTTTCTGTGGCACCTAAATAACACCAATACTCAAAAATGTGAATTTGCGTTTTATTATTTTCATTATTATGCTCACGTACACCAATTTTTCCAGCGAACGGCCATGTTTTTAGTTTCTGTGAAATAAGCGCTTGCTGCAACCGCAGATAATGTATTTCAGCAGCTTCCCCTCCACTACATACGCCTTTACATTGCTTTGATTTGCTAGCAGAGCAAGCACCCGTACCCGCCTCTAAGCCCAGCGTCATAGGGCATAGCTTATGTGCTTCGGCAAGCTTAGACAACATTTCTACGGCTTGGCGCTTGCTCTTAAAAGTACCAAAAAATTTACCTAATTCAGCAGGGTTAATCTCGCCTTCACTTACCAACGTTACTATTGGTGTGAATATTGGTGTGACCTCTCGATCAGTGTTAAGCATCCAGCACCATAGTTGCCGTTCAGTACGTAACTGACGGTTATAAATAGGCTGATATTCTTTTATTAAACGGGATTCTAATAACAACGCGCTGAGTTCACCCGCCGTTTCCATCCATTCCACATGTTTAACTTCTTGGCTAAAACGCAATTCTTTAGTAGAGGCATGATTGCCATTAAAATGTGACAAGACGCGCGCACGAATATTTGCACTTTTAGCAATATAAATCGGCAAATTCTTGTCGCCATAAAACAAATAAACACCATGCGTTTCAGGCATGTCTTCCAACAAATTTGCATCTAAATGAGGCGGCAATATGGGGCTACGCATGAGCTGTGCTGCGGCGTTTATAATCGCTGCATCACCTAATTCTATTTTTGCAGACGCTAGGAACGCCAAGATACTTTCAACATCTCCCATGGCGCGATGGCGTGCAATGCTTGTGATATTGTGACGTAACATAATCGCATCTAAACCATGACTACGATGCTGTGGATATAACAAGCGAGAGAGCTTAACGGTGCAGATGACTTTTTGCCGTAGTGTGTAATTTAGCCGCTTAAATTCAGATTTAATAAAGCCATGGTCAAAGCGCACATTATGCGCAGCCAGCACCGAGCCTTCCAGAAAACTCAAAAGCTGGTCAGCCACCTCGGCAAACTTTGGGGCATTTGCTACCATTTCATCATTAATACCTGTCAGTTGTTGAATAAAAACAGGGATAGGCTGCTCAGGGTTCACCAAGGTTTGCCAGCGCGCGACTTCAATACCGTTGTCAAACCGTACCAGGGCTATTTCTGTAATACGGTCTTTAAAAGGTGTTGCACCTGTTGTTTCAAGATCTAGATAAGTGATGGATGGTAACAAAAAAAGTGGCTTATTTTAATTGAATAGTAGAGTAAGAACTTAAGCTAACCTGTTGTTGATTGCCGTAATGAAAGGACCTAGTTTTGGCGGGTTTGGTTCGATATCTACCCGAACATCAAACTTGTTAAGCGCTACCGTGCATACAGGTCCAATAGAGGCGACCAAGCTTTTATTGAGACCAGTTTGTAAGGCATCTTTCCGTTCCAGTTGCTCAGCTACCGTAAATAAATTGTAAACTTGAGAAGCGCTGGTAAAACATACGACATCTATCGTATTTGCATCCAATGCATCCATCATATCAACCATCGGCTTAGTATTCTCGGGCAGACTCCAGCGATAGGTTGCGACTTCCGTCACCTTTGCGCCTCTTTGTTCAAGCGCTGCTTGCAACTCAAAGTTAGTATCGCCATACCGTTGCACCACCACTCTCTTGCCAGCAATTGAAGTTTTATCGAGCTCCGCAAGCACCTCGGCAGTAGTGTATGGTTCCACTGCAGTATAGTCGATACGCACTTTGCGGGAACGCAATACTGCTGTAGGCTTAGGACCACGTACGACCACTACAGTAGAGGCAAGAATGTCCAATAGTTTATCTGTGATGCCTAGTGAGTCTGTAGTTGCAAATAAAGCTTTAACACCAACACCTGTTTGAAATATAAAAAATTCTGGTAATTCTTTTCCCCAATCAGCCACTAACTGCGCGATCAGTACTGGATCAATATCTGGAATTTCAGCCAAGGCAGGTGCAGAAAAAGGTGTGCCGCCATATTTTCTGACGAGATCAGCAAGTTGTTCGCCAGCACGATTTTCTAAAATCGCAATCGTTTTATCTTTCAATTTTTTAGTTTCCTTGCGCAAGCTTAATAAGCTAGCACCATATTTATTCGTGTTAATCAATATTTTCAGTATAACAAATCCCCAATCCATCAAAAAAACATTTATGATTTTGCTCATTACTTATATTGATACTGCCGTTGATGACTAAACTCAAATTAATTATTAGCCAATGGCTAGCCAGCGTCACGCGTAAGTTGCACAATAATTTTTATTTATATTTAAGTACCCTGCTTACGGTGCTGGTATTGCTTGATGCTAACTTATTTCACGTGGGTGAAAATATGCGCGACCGGGCGTTTGACCTGATGGTTAAAAACCGCATCATCGTTCCCAAACCTGATCCCGAAATTGTGATTGTAGATATCAATGAAGCCTCGTTAAGTGCGATGGCTAAGGAATATGGACGATGGCCTTGGCCGCGCCAAGTATTTGGCGAATTTGTAGAGAATATCGAAGCACAGCAACCAAAAGCCATCGTATTCGATATTTTATTTAGCGATGCCGACGTTTATAACCCAGACAGCGATACTTACTTTAATGATGTGATTGCCGATACTAATAATACTTTCTTCCCGATATTAAGGCTCTCAGAAGCCAGCGATTATTTAAGTAAAATCACACCAGATATGATTCCTGGCATTATTCTGGCACCGCAAGATACCGGCGTACCCATTACGCCTCTGGCTGCGAAACCAATCGCCGTAGTATTGCCGCATTTTGATGCAGCACTGAATACCAAGCATTTAGGTACGCATAATATTTATCCCGATAAAGATGGCATTGTGCGTGAATACAGGCTTTGGCAGGATGAAAATGGCTGGCGCCTGCCAGCGCTGCCATTAGTAGTGGGTAACTTTCTACAAAAGAATCCAAATGGCAGGCTCCCTCAAAACATGCTCCTTAACTGGCGCGGCAAGCCTTTTACTTACCAGTTTGCTACGTTTAGCGATGTTTATACCGACATGGCAAGTAAAGTAAAAAAACGTCCAGCAAATGAATTTACCAATAAAATTGTCATCATTGGCTCTACCGCACCTTCGCTGTTTGATCTTAAAGCCACAGCCATGGCCAAAGCGCACCCCGGTGTAGAGATTTTGGCCACCGCAATTGATAACGTAAAGCATAATGACTACTTAAAAGTATGGCGCGGTAAAACCCCTTATATTTTACTGAGTTTACTTTTAATCTGGCTGACGGCATTCGCGTTTTACCGCAACGTAGACCGCGACAAAGTGAATACCGTTTTCAGTAGCAGCCAGATAGGTTTATTGGTGCTTTCATATCTCGTCATTAATTTTACCCATGTATATCTGGACATTACTGGGCCCATTACCTGGGCGGTGATGTATTTCAGTGTGGCAAAAATATATGCTTTGGCTAACGATCGCGCTTTGCAACGCTTACTGGCAAACGATATTGAGTCGGGTAAAAAAGGTACGGCAGTATTATTAATGCCTATAGTGATTGAGAGTAAGGAAGTATTAAGCGATGGCATACTCAAAAAATTACAGCATCAGATTGAACCCCGTTGCCTATTACCCGTTAAAGTAGAATATTTAAAAGGCACGCAAAGCGGCGTTTGGGGCTTATTCAGCGACATGCTGATGGTGAGTTGGGCGTATCATCATGACGATGAAATTGAAGCTGAAAAAGTGCATCAAGATGCGACGCAATTAGGTTTACAATTAAAAACACTGTTAATGAACATCGGTATACCGAACGATACAGCTGTGCGTTATGCACAGCATATTGGTGTATTGAATGCAGAAAAACCACTTGCTAGCCAATGGCGTGGCTTATTTGCAAAGACCATTTTAAAACTAGATGATGATTTAAATTAGTAACGTCAAATTAAGTACTTCAATTTCTAAGTACTTCAAATTTAAGTACTTCAAATTTAAGTGCTTCAAATTATCTAGATTGAATTAGAAAGTTTAGAGAGAAGGAACAAGCAACATGAAAAAAATATCCTATATGCTAATAGCAGCAAGCCTACCCGCGCTGCTCATAGCTAGCCTCAGCATTGCCGCTGAAACAGGTAGCGCGCTCAAAAATGACAGCATGCGCTATGAACCATTCTCGGATGCAAAAATAACCGGTAGCTTTACGCGTGGTGAGAGTATACAAATTCTGAAAAAACAAGGTGCCTGGTTACAAGTTAAAACTAAAAAAGGTACAGGTTGGGTGCGCTTACTTTCAATCAAAAGAGGTGTTTCTACCAGTTCAGGCAACCAAGCTAGTGGCGTGCTAGCCGCAGCTAGCGGTCGCACAGGCACTGGCCAAGTGGTTTCCACAACTGGTATACGTGGTTTAAGTGAACAAGAACTTAAAGCAGCAAAATTCAACGAAACTGAAGTAAAGGCATTGGAAGGCTATACATTGAGTGCAGAACAGGGCAAGCAATTTGCCAACACCGGTAAATTAAAAACGATTGCATTTGCCAATTTAAAAGCACCGCAGGGAGCTGCAAAATGAACATTTCAACTAAAATCTTAACGATGCCAGATTTAAGAACGAGTCGTTCACATAAGAGTCTATTGCTTTCCGCCCTACTCGTCAGCCTGCTGGGCAGCCTTAGTTTACATAGTGCTGCTTTTGATTTTGAAGGCGCGGTAAAAGGGGCTGTCAAAGATGCTGTAAAAAAACAGATTGATCCACAAGCTGAACCTAGTACAACTCCGGCAACTGATAATACAGTGCCTACAACTGCTGCCGAAGCCACTGCTGAACCAGCCTTTAATTGGAAAAACCCCAGCAAAGAGGAGGAAGTGGCCTTGGGTCGTGAAATCACCGGTAATTTGCTAGGCGCTGCGCCTTTGGTTAAAGATGCCGTCCTGCAAAAATATGTGAACTCCGTTGGCCGCTGGGTAGCCTCGCAATCTGAACGTCCGGATTTACCTTGGCGTTTTGGTGTGATT
>JANOHT010000173.1:0-31395 GCA_031406605.1 Methylotenera sp.
GCAGTGGTTGATATTACTAATTATGTCTTGTTGGCGCTTGGGCAACCGATGCATGCTTTTGATGCGGCTAAACTGAGTGGCGATATCAATGTACGTTTTGCTAAAGAGAATGAATCTCTTAGTTTGCTTAATGACCAGACAATAGCGTTGAAAGCTGATGATTTAGTTATTGCGGATGCAAATGGCGCTATCGCCTTGGCAGGTATTATGGGAGGTAAGCCTACTTCTGTTACAAATGAGACTACGGATATATTCTTAGAGAGTGCTTTTTTTGCACCTTCTGTCATTGCAGGTAAAGCACGTAGATTAGGTTTGAGCACAGACTCATCTTATCGCTTTGAACGAGGTGTGGATTTCGCCAATACGCGTAATGCTATTGAGTACGCCACAGCATTAGTTAAGCACATATGTGGTGGTTCAGTTGGTAAAGTGGCAGAAGTGATTAGCTCATTACCGACACGTAGCCCGATCAGATTGAGATTAATGCGATTAGTGTCGGTGTTAGGTATTCCATTCGAGCAAGAAGTGGTAGCGAAGCTTTTAACGCAACTGGACTTTACATTCACAATTGCAGATAGCGTATTTACAGTCACACCGCCAAGCTACCGATTTGATATTGCGATTGAAGAAGATTTAATCGAAGAAATTGCCCGTTTACACGGTTACGACCATATTCCAGCGACGCTACCTGTTGCTACATTAAACATGTTGCCTGCACCTGAAGCGACATTGCATCAGAATAAATTGCGCGACACTTTAGTTGCAGCAGGGTATCAGGAGGTAGTTAACTATAGTTTTGTAGATGAGAGTTGGGAGCGCGATTTACTAGGTAATTCAAGCCCAATTAAACTAAAAAACCCGATTGCTAGTAATTTAAGTGTCATGCGTACCAGCTTATGGGGCGGCTTGTTAGATACGCTAGTGTATAACTTAAATCGTAAACAGGAACGTGCATTCCTGTTTGAAGTGGGTGCTGTCTATCACCAGCAAGCGAATGCTTATGTTGAAGAAACACGTATATCAGGTTTAGCTTATGGTAGTGCCAGACCGGAACAATGGGCAGCAGAAAATGCTGATATTGATTTCTTTGAAGTAAAAGCACATGTCAATATGTTGGTGGGCGACGAGGTGAGTTTTGAGAAAGCCGAACATACTACTTTACACCCAGGTCAAACTGCCCGCATTTTATTAAAAGGCAAACCAATCGGATGGTTGGGTAAATTGCACCCAAAATGGCAGCAACATTACACTTTAACAAAAAGTACCTATCTTTTTGAGTTGGATGTAAGCGCTATTTTGAACCGTTCATTGCCGGCGTATCAAGAGGTTTCAAAACTGTTACCAGTACGTCGCGATTTAGCGGTAGTGATGGATGAAAATATTGCTGTCCAAACTGTATTGGATGCGATTAAAAATGCTAAAATTCCGCTGATTTTAGAAGTAGGATTGTTTGATTTATATCAAGGCAAAGGCATCGCTGAAAATAAAAAAAGCCTTGCATTATCAGTACTTATGCACGATACTCAAAAAACGTTGACTGACAGTGAGGCTGATTTAGCGATTGCTAACCTACTGAACTTACTACAAAATAAATTTGATGCAATGCTACGAAATTAGATGCTAAATTGTATATACTGTATATATAGTTTAGCTGTTTTAATTTCAGGCATCTTGTAAGAAATGTAGCTGTAATAAAAGTTTTAAAAGAATATCTATACATTAAAAAAAGCTAATTAAAGCTTGAAATGAAATGGGAGCGTTGTATGACATTAACAAAAGCTGAACTTGCTGATTTACTCTATGAGCAAGTTGGGTTAAATAAACGCGAAGCTAAAGACATGGTTGAAGCATTTTTTGAAGAAGTGCGTATCGCTTTAGAAGCAGGGGATAGTGTTAAGTTATCTGGTTTTGGGAATTTTGAGTTGCGTAAAAAGTCTGAGCGCCCAGGACGCAACCCTAAAACAGGCGAAGAAATACCAATTACCGCACGTCGCGTGGTTACATTCCATGCTAGCCAAAAGCTGAAAAGCAAAGTTGAAGCTAACTATCTGAATTAAAAAACTTAATTAAAAAACACTTGAATTAAATTGTAATTTGTTTAATGATGTACCAGTGAGATTAAGTGAGAATATCGCAATATGCATGAGCAAATGGTAAAGATACAGTTACCCCCAATACCTGCAAAACGCTACTTTACGATAGGTGAAGTTAGTGAGTTATGTGGTGTTAAGCCGCATGTACTTAGATATTGGGAGCAGGAATTCACGCAACTGAAACCTGTCAAGCGACGTGGTAACCGCCGCTATTATCAACACCATGAAGTGCTGTTAATTCGACGCATCCGAGAGTTACTTTACGAGCAAGGCTTTACCATCAGTGGTGCGCGAAATAGATTAGATGGAGCGGAAGTCAAATTAGATTCACAGCAAGTATCAATCAATTCAAATGAAAGCCAAAAAGTATTAGCTAGTAACGGTTTTGATTTTGTATGGGCTAAAACTGAGTTACTTGAAATTTTAAATTTATTACGCCCCGTTTTAAAATCTTCATAGTTTTAAATTTTCTAACTATCTATTGCAAGCGTTTAAATTCAGTAATTTAAATGTGACTAACATCTTTGCTCTTTTATTTGATGCAGGGGTTTATAGCGGCATAGTCTTTTACGCTATAATACACGCTTGTTGCAATGCAACATCGGTTCGGGGCATAGCGCAGCCTGGTAGCGTACATGCCTGGGGGGCATGGGGTCGCAAGTTCGAATCTTGCTGTCCCGACCAATAAGATAATTCATTGTAAAAATCAAGATGTAGAATTCAATTAAGTAGAATTAGTGGCTTAATTGATGTCAATCTAATAGCGTTTATCTTTCGTAATTGTTAATCACCCCTTAAAAAATAAAACTATGAACAAATGAATATTAGCGTTCTTTGTTTTGTCGCTTACCAGATGAGCTGCTAATAAATTTAGTTTTTGTGCACAAAGAGGTGGTGAGTGTGGTCGTAAATATCCTACTATTGGAAAGTAGTTGATTAGATAAACCCTCCAAAAATTGTCAGACAATTTGCATCCTTAAAAAGCCTTTCAACGGCTTAATCACTCCTAATCTGGTAGAATTCAGCTTTCATATTTGTAGAAATTTAACTGAGCTTTCATGACTGATTCTGAAATGATTTGCCTACGAGGCAGCACCGCATTATCTCAATTTCGCATTGAAAAAATTCAAGAGAAATTAGGTGGCCTTGGTCTTAATATCAAGCATCTGTATGCGGAGTACTGGCATTTTGCTTGGACAGATTCTTTGATGGATGTTGCAAAACAAGATACCCTTAAGCAAATTCTAACCTATGGACCTTCAATTCAAAAAGAAGACCCTAAAGGAGAGTTTTTTCTAGTGTTACCCAGAATTGGAACGATTTCACCATGGGCATCACGGGCGACGGATATCGTTCAGCATTGTGGCTTACCTGAAATTCAACGTGTTGAGCGTGGTATTGCTTATTATGTGCAAACTAAGAATGGTCAACCTTTAACCGAAACTGAGTGTCAGCAGTTATTGCCTTTGATTCATGATCGCATGACTGAAACAGTGTTTGCAGATTTGACCGATGCAGAAAAGCTTTACCACACAGATGCGCCGGTGCCTTTGAGCACAGTCGACATTCTAAAAAAAGGTAAACCAGAACTAGCCAAAGCCAATAGTGAGTTGGGTTTAGCACTTTCAGCTGATGAAGTAGATTATCTTTACGACAATTTTTGCAAGATGGGACGTAACCCTACTGATGTAGAGTTGATGATGTTTGCACAAGCTAACTCTGAACATTGTCGTCATAAAATCTTCAATGCGGACTGGGTAATTGATGGTGAAGAGCAAGTGATGTCACTGTTCGCCATGATACGTAATACGCACAAGCTAAACCCTGGAAATACTGTGGTGGCTTATTCGGATAACTCTTCAATTGTTGCAAGTTCAAAAACGGGTGAAGCTACAAAGCGCTTTTACCCTACTAAAGATGGCGCCTATAGCCATATCGAAGAAGAAATGCATTACCTCATGAAGGTAGAAACGCATAACCACCCCACGGCAATTTCCCCATTTGCTGGTGCAGCCACTGGTGCGGGCGGTGAGATTCGAGACGAAGGCGCAACTGGTAGTGGTTCTAAACCTAAAGCAGGTTTAACTGGTTTTTCAGTATCAAACTTGAATATTCCGAATTTCACCCAGCCTTGGGAGTTAACTAACTACGGCAAGCCTAGCCGCATCGCATCACCATTACAGATTATGGTGGATGGCCCTTTAGGTGGGGCTGCCTATAACAATGAGTTTGGTCGCCCTAACATCGCGGGCTATTTCCGTACTTTTGAATTAGAAGCTGACAGTGAGATGCGCGGCTATCACAAGCCAATTATGTTAGCAGGTGGCATTGGTAATATTTCTGCTAAGCATTCTAAAAAGAACCCGATTCCTGCAGGCGCCGCCTTGATTCAATTAGGTGGTCCAGCGATGTTGATTGGTCTTGGTGGTGGTGCTGCATCCAGTATGGATACTGGCAGTAATGTTGAGAATCTTGATTTTGATTCAGTGCAACGTGGCAACCCAGAGCTAGAAAGACGTGCTCAAGAAGTGATAGATAGATGTTGGCAGCTGGGTGACAAGAACCCGATTTTAAGTATCCATGATGTGGGTGCTGGCGGTATTTCAAATGCGTTTCCGGAGTTAGTCAATGATGCAGGCGTAGGCGCTGTGTTTCAGTTACGTGATGTACATAACGAAGAGCCTGGCATGTCGCCTCGTGAGTTATGGAGCAATGAGGCCCAAGAGCGCTACGTGATGGCGATTTTGCAGGAAGATTTGCCGCGTTTCAAGGCGATCTGCGAGCGTGAACGTTGCCCGTTTGCCGTGGTTGGTATCGCGACAGAAGAGCGTCATTTAACTGTATCGGATAGTCATTTTGCGAATAAACCTGTCGATATGGATTTATCTGTATTGCTAGGTAAACCACCAAAAATGACGCGTGATGTTAAAAGCACAGTCCGCAAACTGGATGCTTTTGATACTAGCAAGATTGACTTAAAGGACGCCGCTGCACGCGTACTCAGGCTGCCAGGTGTTGCTGATAAAACGTTCTTGATTACCATTGGTGATCGCTCTGTTACCGGCTTGGTTGCACGTGAGCAAATGGTTGGTCCTTGGCAGGTGCCAGTAGCCGATGTCGCAGTAACATTAGCAGGATATGAAACGTATCACGGTGAAGCGTTTGCTATCGGTGAGAAAGCTCCGCTCGCATTAGTGAATGCACCTGCTTCAGGACGTATGGCGATTGGTGAAGCCATCACTAATATCGCAGCCTGTTTGATTAATGACTTGAGTGATTTGAAACTTTCGGCAAATTGGATGGCGCCCGCTGGGCATGCAGGAGAAGATGCTGCCTTGTTTGAAACAGTCAAAGCTGTAGGTATGGAGTTATGTCCGCAACTAGGTGTAAGCATCCCGGTAGGCAAAGATTCTATGAGTATGAAAACGGTGTGGAATGATGCTGATGAAAGTAAGGCTGTGACATCTCCTATTTCATTAGTGGTAACAGCTTTTGCCACTACACCAGATGCACGTAAAACACTCACGCCACAATTAAAAACTGATGTGAATTCTAAATTGATTTTGATTGATTTAGGCGCAGGTAAAAATCGCATGGGCGGTTCAAGTTTGGCGCAAGTGTATGGTGTAGTGGGAGATACTACGCCTGACGTAGATGATGCAGTGGAATTGAAACACTTCTTTGCCACGATTCAAGAACTCAATAAAGCTGGAAAACTGTTGGCTTACCATGATCGCTCTGATGGTGGCTTATTCACGACCTTAGTTGAGATGAGCTTTGCTGGTCATTGTGGTTTGCAAGTGGATGTTTCTAGCTTATCTGGCGATATTGCCAGCGTGTTGTATAACGAAGAGCTTGGTGTCGTCATTCAAGTGACTGCACAAGAAGCTGATGCGATTGCAGCGCAATTTAACGGTTTGGCACACGTGGTGGCTGATGTTGTTGTCGGTAACCAAATTCAAATCGCTCAGCATGGTAAAGCTATATTCAGTGACACACGTACCAATCTGCATCGGATGTGGTCTGAAACCACGTATCAGATGCAAAAACTGCGTGATAACCCAGTTTGTGCACAGCAGGAATATGACCGTATTTTAGATGAGAGCAATCGAGGTTTATTTTCAGAGCTTACCTATATACCGAATGAAAATGTAGCGGCGCCCTACATCGCTGCCGGCGTTCGCCCGAAAATGGCAATATTGCGTGAGCAGGGCGTGAATGGCCATGTAGAAATGGCGGCTTCTTTCGATCGTGCTGGTTTTGCAACTTACGATGTCCACATGAGCGACATTATTAGTGGTCGTGTTTCACTCAAAGATTTCGCAGGTTTTGTTGCTTGTGGGGGGTTTTCTTACGGCGATGTTTTAGGTGCTGGAGAAGGTTGGGCTAAATCAATTTTATTTAATTCACGTGCGCGTGATGAATTTTCAGCTTTTTTTGAAAGACAAGATAGCTTTGCACTTGGCGTGTGTAATGGTTGCCAGATGATGAGTAACTTACGCGAACTGATTCCAGGCGCTGCACATTGGCCACATTTTGTACGTAATCAATCAGAGCAATTTGAAGCTAGACTTGCAATGGTGGAGGTTTTAGAGTCACCATCATTGTTCTTTAACGGTATGGTTGGCAGCAAAATGCCAATTGTTGTTGCACACGGTGAAGGTTATGCGGAATTTTCTCAGCAACATGCTGTCAATGATGTGCTGGCTAAGAAATTGGCGACGATGCGATTTGTAGATAACGCGTCAACGCCGACTGAAAGCTATCCGTTTAATCCCAATGGTTCGCCACAGGGTATTACTGGATTAACCAGCATTGATGGGCGTTTTAGTATTATGATGCCACATCCTGAACGGATAATTCGTAATGTGCAAAATACTTGGCAAACCTGTGGAGACACCGAAGATAGCGCTTGGATTCGTATGTTCCGCAATGCAAGACGTTATGTTGATTAAGTGTTTTATTGGTACTGTATTAAACTAAAATAGCTTAAAAGTAGATGTTAATTTTAATAAATGAGGCAGGAGAAGAACCGTATGAAATTTTTTAAAATGTTGTTAGCTGTGGTGGTTTTAGGATTTTCAATGAACACGATGGCTGCGACACAGTTGACCGATGACCAATCTGTTGAATTTACTGATGCGATAGGTAAAGGTAACTTGAAGATTGTGAAAAAATACCTTGATAGTGGTGTTGATGTGAATGCAACCTATTTTGCGTGGGCACCAATTCAAATGGCTGCGACTAAAGGTCAGTTTGAAACAGTTAAGTATCTGACTGAGAAAGGTGCAAATTTAGACTACACCCACCCAATGACCAAAATGACGGCTTTTCATCTAGCAGCTTATGACGGCGACGACAAAATTGTTAAATATCTGGCTGAGAAAGGTGCTGACATCAATAAGAAAATGCGCGCTGATGTTGATATTATTCGTGTGGTACGTGATACCGGCAACACTAAAATGGTAGATTTACTAAAATCTCTAGGTGTTAAAGAAGATGGTTGCCAAGAAGAGAAGTGTTTATAGCTTATCAAGTTTTAAGAAAATACCAGTGACTTTTTAAAGTTTTTTTAAAGGCTGAGCGGCTTGCAAAAAGTACTTTTTTTTCTGCTGTTAGTATTCACAATCATTGGGTTTAGTTACCCAATGATTGTTATTGCTGAATCAAACGCATCATCCCGAGCTTTGGTAGAGCAGGATGTAAAACAAAGACAACTACATGTAAGAAGTTTGGCCGCATCGTGCGCGGCATGCCATGGCACTAATGGTAATAGCATAGGTGATGCTGCAGACCTTGCAGGTATAGATTCCACTTATTTTTTGAAGCAAATGCAAGGTTTTAAATCCGGCGAGGTTGCTGCAACAGTAATGAATCGTCATGCCAAGGGTTTGAATATGCAAGAAATTACCGATTTATCTGAATATTTTTCGGCTCGGGTACCAAAAGCATCAGTCTCTCTTCCTCCTCAAGCACTATCAATCAGTCATTCAAACTAATGGCAATAAAATTTAGCCACTATGCAAATTAACCGCCGCGATTTTGTTAAGTTTACTAGTGCTACCTTAAGTCTAGGACTTACCAGCAATGTTATGCCAGTGTTTGCGCGAGCGACAAAACCGCCAATCGGTAGGGTAGTGATTATTGGCGGTGGTTATGCGGGCAACACTGCTGCAAAGTATCTGCGGATGTGGAGCTTAGGTGCAATTGAAGTGGTGGTTGTTGAAAAAAATAGCCAGTTTGTCTCCTGTCCACTTAGTAATTTGGTTCTGGGTGGAAGTAAGACTATCAATGACTTAACTTTTGGCTATGAAGCACTAAAAAATAATCATGGTATTCAGTGGATACAGGATGAAGTCACTAGCATCGATGTCACTGTAAAAAAAATCAGTATGTTACGCGGAGAAATGCATTACGACAGGCTGATTATCGCGCCGGGCATTGATTTTATCTACGACGAACTACCTATGTTACAAAGCGCAGAAGCCCAACAGAAAATCCCACACGCTTGGAAGGCTGGCTGGCAAACAGTTAATCTGCGTAAACAGTTAGAAGCGATGCCTGACGGTGGCGTTTTTGTCATGAATGTACCAAAAGCACCTTATCGCTGTCCGCCTGGACCTTATGAGCGTGCGGCACAAGTGGCGTATTACTTGAAAAAAAATAAACCAAAGTCTAAAGTCATCTTGCTGGATGCTAACGCTGAAATCGTGTCTAAAAAAGGTCTTTTCACCAAGGTCTTTAATGAAATGTACGCAGGTATGGTTGATTACCGTCCTAATAATGTGTTGGTCGACGTTGATATGGCAACCAAAACAGTAAAAACTGAGTTTGATGTCGTTAAAGCGAATGTTTTAAATATTATTCCACCACAGCGAGCAGGTAAGCCTGCACAACTGGTTACGGTTAATAATCAATTCGTTAGGCTTAGTAATGTAGATCAGCGCTGGTGTGAAGTTGACTTTTTAACGTATGAATCTAAGTTAGCACCTAGTGTCCATGTGATCGGTGATTCAGTGTCAGCAGCATTACCAAAGTCTGCACACATGGCTAGCAACCAAGCCAAAATCTGCGCCAATGCAATTGTCCAACTCATGGCTGGCCTTGCGCCAGATCCATCGCCAGTATTTGCAAATACCTGTTATAGCTACGTGACAGATAAATCTGCAATGCACGTTGCCAATGTTTATCGATATGATGACATTAAGAAAATCATGGTATCTGCTGAAGGTGGAGGTGTTTCTGCTAGTCCAAGCGAACAAGAAGGCAAACATGCCGCGGCTTGGGCACAGAATATTTGGGCGGACACATTAACTTAATGTATTAAGTTAATGTGATACAAAAAATGCATCGATATTTTAGATTATCTACTTTCATATTAATCACATTCGCTGTATTACTGAGCGTAAAACTTGCTAATTCTGCTAGCGATATCAAGCGAATTAAACTTCCCAGTGGCTTTAAAGCAGAAATCTATGCAGATCAAAACACCAAACACGGAGAGTATTTGCGTGATGCTAGGTTCATGACATTTGACTCACATGGTAATCTGTACGTTAGTTCAGCTAAAGGTAACAGAGTTCTGATGTTGCCAGATCGTAATAATGACGGCGTAGCAGATGAGGTTATTACAGTAGCAAATAACCTTAATGCGCCTCAAGGACTTGCTTTTGTAGGAGATACACTTTTAGTCGCGAACCAAGATGGTGTGGTTAAGCTTGAAAAGAATGCAGGTAGCTGGCCGACAAAAGTATTGCCATTCATCAATAACTTACCGTCTGGCGGACACACACTTAAAAATATTAAGCTGAGTCCGGATGGCTATTTATTCGTGAATGTAGGATCAAGCTGCAACGTGTGTGTTGAAAATGACCCAATGCGCGCGACTATTTTACGCTATACCACCGAAGGCAAACCAGCTGGTGCATTAGCCACTTTAGGCCGCCATCAGCAATCAGCAGTTTGGGCACGTGGTTTACGAAACTCGCAAGGGTTTGCCTGGCATCCGAACACTGGCGAGATGTATGCTACTAATAATGGCTCCGATATGCGTTCTAGTACGAAGGGTGGCGCTGTGAATGATGAATTACCACCAGAACACTTGAATAAAATTGATGCAGGTAAACATTATGGGTGGCCACATTGCTGGGGAGACACTAAGCAATTAAATGCTCAGGTAGAGGATCCTAACTTCACCGGAGCGGCTGGTTTTTGTGTGACTACGCAGGCTCCAGAAATTATGTTTATCTCTCATTCCACTCCAATAGGGATTACTTTTTTAGATAAAACCAATTTCCCTGCTGGCTACAAGCAAGACGCCATTGTAGCTTTGCACGGCTCTTGGAATCGGAAGCAGCCATCAGGCTATAAGCTGGTGCGTGTAAAATTTAAAAATAATGCAAATGGCGTTACAGCAAGTGACATAGAGGATTTTGCAACAGGTTGGTTAGCTGGCAATAACGCTTGGGGAAGACCTGTGGATGTAGCTGTTGGAACGGATCAGGCACTATATGTGTCAGACGATAAAGCAGGTTTGATCTACCGCATTACTTATCAGCCAAACGTTAAATAGTAATATTCTCAATGACAAGCTAGTAATAGCGAGGAGAACATAATGAAAAAAAGTCTTAAAAAAGTTGCATACTTAAGCATCATGGTGCTCACTGGCGTTACAGCTAGTGCATACGCAGTTGAATCTAAAGCAAACACCTTGTTGTATATCAGCCCAAATGATTACAACTACAGTGTACATTTATTGCATCCTTATTATGATTATTGGTTTGAGCAAGGCCCATTGGTTGAGCCTATCGCATTAAAAGCGCTGAAAGCAAAGGACAGTGAAACCACTATTTGCAAAGCGAACGAAACCGCAGATACGATCATTCGTGTCAAACCAAACTTATTTTATAATCCCCAGTTACGTGTATATCACAGCAAATTAGTTGCTACAGTATATTCTGGTGGCGGTAATGTGTTGGGAACCTACGTAGGTGAGGCTCAACAGCTTGGTTTTAATAGCGTGGATCACGGCATTACCTATAGCTTAAATAAGGTATACGATTTAGCGATGAAAGATTTAATGATTAAGTTAAAAGCTGACCCAGTGACCACTGGAACTAGTTCTGGAAGTAAATTGCCTTGCGGCTTAATTGGTGCACAGATGGAACCAAAAATAAATTTCTATTAATAATGATTGATGTGCATTAAGTGTAAAGCTTGAAAAACAAGCTAGTTAATAATACAACTAGTTAATAAAACAAAAAGGACAAACCATGGAAAAGAAGCTATTAGTCAGTCTGCTCACGTTTGCATTAGTCAGTGTTGCTTGTGCTAGAGAGATAAAAAGTAATCAGGGTGTTATGACAAAAATTACAGGTTTAAAAACACCAGAATCTGTAGTGCAAGCTAAAGATGGCAAGATTTATGTGTCTGAAATTAACGAATTTGGTAAAGATGGTGATGGTCAAATTACAGTGATCGAAAACGGTAAGCCTCGGATATTTGCAACTGGTTTAGATGACCCTAAAGGTTTGGTCATCGTTGGCCAGAATTTATATGTAGCAGATAAATCTAAAGTGTTAAAAATTAATCTGGCTGGTCAAGCACAAGGCCAGGTGCAAGCCTTTGCAGAAACAAGTGCATTTCCTGAAGCACCGCTGTTTTTTAATGATTTGGAAGCGGATATTCCAGGCAACTTGTACCTGAGTGATACTGGCGACATGAAAGGTAAAGGGGGTGTAATTTATAAAATTGACCCACAAGGTAAAGTCACGAATGTGGTTAATAATAAACAAGAGCAACGTCTGTTAGGTCCCAATGGGTTGCTAATGGACGATACAGGCGATGTTATTATGGTGGTCGATTTTCTTTCAGGTATTTTATATAGTTACAACATGAAAACTCACACGCTTACAGATATAGCGGAGGGTTTTGGTGGCGGTGATGGTCTTGTACATCATTCAAGTGGGAAAATGTTCGTCAGTGATTGGAATAATGGCAAAGTATTTAGTATTGACCTTAAAGGCGACGTAAAAGAAATAAAATCAGGCTATAAAGCTGCGGCTGATATTGCGCTGACTAAGGATGAGAAATATCTCATGGTGCCGGATATGAAAGCTGGGGAATTGGATTTTATTCCAGTTAATTAATCGCATTAATTTTTCATAAACTCGGATAAGCCATTTTTAAAGTGGTTTTTCTAAATTACTTTTATTTTACAATGAAATCTAATAGCTAAAATGTCTCAATTAGAAATACGTAACACCGCTCTAATGTGGCTAAGTGAGACGAACGCAGATAATAAAGCAAGGGGTGTTCAACACTTTGGCGCCAATGCGTTGGATTATAAGATTGAACCCAATATTCAACTATTCGCTACGTTAACCATACCAGGTTGCCCAGAAGCCCCCGTACTTGTGTCGCCGCTTAATGTAAGAAAACGCAGCATGAGAACGGTAGAGGGTCGTGCTGCATTAGTCCATGCACTCGCTCACATTGAGTTTAACGCCATTAATCTCGCGTTAGATGCTATTTGGCGGTTTGGTGAAATGCCAGAAGCCTATTATTTAGATTGGCTAAAAGTTGCCAAAGAAGAGGCTTATCATTTCTCTCTTTTAAACGCACATTTAGCCAGCTTAGGTTTTAAATATGGTGACTTTACTGGGCATAATAGTTTGTGGGAAATGGTGGATAGAACCAAGGGTAATATTTTGGCAAGGATGGCATTGGTGCCTCGCACGATGGAAGCACGCGGTCTAGATGCTAATCCTGCATTACGTAATAAGCTTGCTCAAGCAGGTGATGCAAGGGCAGCTGAAGTCATGGATATTATCTTGGCTGACGAAATTGGGCATGTAGCTATTGGTAACCACTGGTTTAACTTCTTGTGTGAAAAGGATGATTTAGAGCCTTTGATCACCTTTACACAGTTGTGCCAAACATATGCCGCCCCTAAATTACGCGGGCCTTTTAACTTGGAGGCTAGACGTAAAGCAGGTTTTACTGAGGCAGAATTGTCGAACTTAACGCAAATGTAACTGCAGGCTCTCGTTATTGAGTTACACAGTTAGTAATGCAACCACTCCTTCTAATCCCACATAATTAAGTGCATAAGTGGCTTGGCTTTGCACAATAGGTTTTGCATGATACGCGACGCCGATGCCCGCAGCAGCCATCATTTTAAGATCATTCGCACCATCACCAATAGCAATGGTTTGCGCAGCAGTTAAACCTAATTGATCACGTAGTTTTGTCAATTCATCTGCTTTGGCTTGTGCATCTACAATGGAACCTAAAATATTCCCAGTGAGTTTCCCATCAATAATTTCTAAGGTATTGGACACTGCGTAATCAAGTCCCAGCATCGTCTTTACTTTTTCAGCAAAAAAAGTAAATCCGCCAGAAACCAATAGAGTTTTAATGTGATGTTTTTTACAAGCTTCTATCCATTCAACCGCACCAGGGTTTAAAGTAAGACGCTCGTTAAGCACACGCATTAAATCTGACTCTTGCAGGCCTTTAAGTAACGCTACACGTTCACGCAAGCTTTGTGCAAAGTCTAATTCACCCAGCATAGCACGTTCAGTAATCGCTGCGATTTGAGGCTTAATGCCTATCATGTCGGCAATTTCATCTATGCACTCTATGCTGATTAACGTCGAGTCCATATCCATGACACATAATCCAAAATTCTTGAAAACTTCAGAATCTTGTACGTAGGCACAATCAATTTTCTGGTCATCACAAAAAGCCTTAATTTTTTCTAAGTCTGCTTGGTGATTAGATGTAGCGTTATGTGATAAATAATAAGCATGTTCTGCTACCTGCATATACTGCATGCTACTACCTAATAAGCCGTGGATATGAGTAAGATGAGCCATTGTGATTGCTTGGCTTTGAACAACTAAACGCATGAAATTTCCGCAATTAATCAAATTTCAATTATAACAGTAGCTAATGCAAACTATTGTTAATACAAATTACTCGTTATAAGTAAAATTAAACAAGCATTTGTATATTTATTTTTAAAGAAAATAGCGTTTAATGATTGCCAAACTCAAATACCCACATAATGGCGCTCGAGAAAAATAAGGAAGCAGTGCAACTACTAATGCCTGAAACGTGGTCTTTAATGATTGAGGCTGTATAGCAGCAATTTGTATATGATCAAAAAAATGTAATCCAATAGGATTTTTGTATGTATTAAAGAAGGACTGCTCATTTTGAAATATAATCTCTACTTATTTTCGATAAATTAAAAATAATCTTCAGTACAACGCCACTCATTATATTTTACAGCTCACTATGAATTTACACGAATATCAAGCCAAAACCATGTTGCAGAAATATGGAATCCCAGTGCCGCGCGGGCAAGTCATATCTGTCGCCAAGGAGACCGTTGCTGTGACTGCAGAAATTGCCAGTGAAGCTTGGGTAGTAAAGGCCCAGGTGCATGCCGGCGGAAGGGGCAAGTCGGGGGGGGTAAAAGTCGTTAAGTCCACTGGTGAAGCGCAAGCTGTAGTGAGTGAGCTGTTAGGTAAAACATTGGTGACGTATCAAAATGCACCAGATGGTCAACCTGTTAATCAAGTGCTAATAGAAGAAACATTGCCGATTGCACGTGAGTTATATTTATCTATGCTAGTCGATAGAAGCTTAGAGCGTGTGGTGGTGGTGGCCTCAAGTGCCGGCGGAATGGATATTGAAGAAATTGCGCATAGCAGCCCAGAAAAGATATTGCAAGAAATTTGCGATCCGCTAAGCGGTTTGGTCGATTTCCAAGCGCGTAATTTGGCGTTTAAGCTAGATTTAACAGGGGATCAAATTGGTGCTTTTACTAAAATATTAAAAGGCTTATATCGCCTATTCAAAGAAAATGATTTAGCGTTGCTGGAAATTAATCCGTTAGTAGTGACGACAGAAGGTAAGCTATTTGCGCTAGATTGTAAAATGAGCATAGATGACAACGCGTTATATCGTCAAAAAGCATTGGCAGAACAGCGTGACTGGTCACAAGAAGATAGCAAAGAAGCGGTCGCACATCATGCTGGTATTAACTATATTGCGCTTAACGGTAACATTGGCTGTATGGTCAATGGCGCTGGGCTTGCTATGGCAACCATGGACTTAATCAAGCTTCACGGCGGAGCGCCGGCTAACTTCTTAGATGTAGGCGGTGGGGCTACGGCTGAAACCGTGGCTAAAGCTTTTAAGATTATTATGGCCGATAGCAACGTTAAGGCAATTTTAGTGAACATATTTGGTGGCATTATGCGTTGCGACATCATTGCAGAGGGCATTATTACTGCAGTTAAAGAAGTCGGTATGCTGATTCCGGTCATCGTGCGTTTAGAAGGTACTAATGTGGATTTAGGTAAAAAAATGCTGCAAACAAGTGGCTTGAATATTATTTCTGCCGATGGATTAACTGATGCGGCTAAGCAAGCGGTGAAGGCGGTAGCAGCATGAGTATATTAGTCGATAAAAATACGAAAGTACTTTGCCAAGGTTTCACAGGTAAGCAGGGCACGTTTCACTCAGAGCAAGCGTTAGCTTATGGCACAAAAATGGTTGGTGGTGTTACGCCAGGCAAAGGTGGAATGTTGCATCTAGGCTTGCCAGTATTTAATACGATGCGCGATGCAGTGCGCGAAACTGGCGCTAATGCCAGCGTTATATACGTGCCACCTGCATTCGCCGCTGATTCAATATTAGAAGCTTGCGATGCTGGAATCGAGCTGATTATTTGTATCACTGAAGGGATTCCAGTATTGGACATGCTGAATGTTAAGCATGTGCTTAATTCGTATAACGTTAAATTGATTGGTCCGAATTGCCCGGGTGTAATCACGCCAGATGAATGCAAAATCGGCATTATGCCTGGAAGTATTCATTTGCGTGGTAAGGTGGGAATTGTGTCGCGTTCAGGAACATTGACTTACGAAGCTGTACATCAAACCACAGCACTTAAATTAGGCCAAAGTACTTGCGTTGGTATTGGTGGTGATCCAATCAAAGGCCTTAATTTTATTGAATGCTTGCAGCTCTTTGAAGCGGATGATGAAACTGAAGCCATCATTATGGTGGGTGAAATTGGTGGGTCTGATGAAGAGGCTGCTGCTGAATTCATTAAAAGCAATGTGACTAAACCTATTGCGGCTTACATTGCAGGGCAGACAGCGCCGGCAGGTAAACGTATGGGGCATGCAGGTGCAATTATTTCAGGCGGTAGCGGTAAAGCTTCTGACAAAATTCGTGCATTAGAGCTGGCTGGAGCAGTAGTTGCAAGTTCACCCGCAGGTCTGGGTGAGGCGGTACTTGCTGCGATCCAGAATAAAAAATGATTTGGGCGTATGGGTTTATCCTAAGTCACCATAAGTTGAGACCCTATTAAGTAAGTAACTTTAGAAAGAACTACTAAATTAAAGGCATATGACTATTTCATTCAAACGTTTTTTAGCGGTTATCTTAATGATATTATTTGCGTCTAGTATGCTGACAGTTGTCGCGCCAGCCTTAGCTGCAGAAGATGTCTCGTACATACTGACTGCGGCATCTAAAGGTGATTTAGCTACGGTCAATGCAATGTTAGCAAGTGGTGCAAGCGCTAATGTTAAAGATGAAGACGGCATCACAGCGCTAATGTATGCAGCCCGCAAAGACAAATTTGAAGTGGCCAGCGCACTAATTAACAAAGGCGCAGACGTTAATGCTAAAGATAATGGCGGTTGGACACCTCTGATGTTTGCGGCAAAGAAAAACAATGTTGCTACAGTTAAAGTCTTGCTGGAAAAAGGCGCAGATCCAAAGGTGAGAGACCCTGCAGGCTGGAGTGCCTTTGGTCTAGCTGCGGTATCTGGATTCTCACAAACAGTTGATCTATTGGTAAAGCATGGTGTAGATGTCAATACCAAAAGTGATGATGGTAGAACAGTGCTGATGCACGCCGCAAAAAGTGGTGATACTGCGACGATTACTACACTACTCAATAACAATGCTGATGTGCTTGCACAGGATAAAGTTGGAACAACTGCATTGATGATTGCAGCACGTGAAGGGCATACGCCTGCGGTTGAATTGTTGGTAAACAAATCATCTGCTAACCAAAAGAAAGTGGTTAATCAAAAAGATCTTTCAAAATGGACCGCACTTACCTGGGCGGTTAAGAAATCAAAGTTAGAGGCGGCAAAAGCGCTCATCGCCAATGGCGCAGATGTGAATAACTTGGATGCTGAAGGTACGCCGCTATTGCATATTGCAGTTGATAATGGCGCAACTGAGATGGTTAAGTTATTGCTTGAAAATAAAGCTAAAGTGAAAGCTAAAGACCAGTACGGTTTAACTGCATTGGTGTATGCGCTTAAAAAACAACAAACAGAAATCATTAAGTTGATCAAAGATGCCGGTGGATCATATTGATGTTTATTCTGACGTTCGGGCCGGTTTTTATTTTAAGTGCTACAGCGACACATTATTAAATGAAGGTCGCAATCGCTCAAATCAACTGCATGGTAGGCGACATTGCAGGCAATGTAGATAAAATTATAGCGAGTGCTGTACGCGCTAAATCTTCAGGTGCAACATTATTAGTAACACCTGAGCTTTCACTATGTGGCTATCCGCCTGAAGATTTGTTACTGCGTGCAGACTTCTTAGAAGCTTGCGAAGTGGCACTAAGTAAACTGAGTGCAAATACGGCATTAGTCGGTATCACAGTTATTGTTGGGCATCCACACCAAGTAGGGGATGCATGTTATAACGCTGCATCTGTCTTGCAAAATGGCGATATCTTTGCGACTTATCATAAATATGCGCTACCTAATTACAGTGTGTTTGATGAGAAACGGTATTTCACCTCTGGTGATGAAGCGCTGGTTTTTGAACATCAAGGTTTAAAAATAGGTGTTTTGATATGCGCTGATGTATGGGAGCCAGTACCTGCTTTATTGGCCAAAGCCGCTGGAGCAGAGTTACTGATTGCACTAAATGCCTCACCTTTTCATATGGAAAAGCATTCCACTCGTTTAGAGGTATTACGTCATCGTGTTCATGAAACCCAGCTGCCGATTATCTACAATAATTTAGTCGGTGGGCAAGATGAGCTGGTATTTGACGGTGGGTCTTTCGTGTTAGATGCTGAAGGTGTGCTTACTAACCAGTTACCTGCATTCGAATCGATACTGGAAATAGTTGAATTTAAAGGTTCAAAGCCAATCTCTACAGTTATCAATCCACCGTTGAGCGCGGAAGCTTCGGTTTATGAAGCGCTGAAATTGGGACTGGCCGATTATGTACATAAAAATGGTTTTCCTGGTGTGGTGCTGGGATTATCTGGCGGCATAGATTCTGCGCTAACACTAGCGATTGCTGTAGATTCTCTGGGGGCAGAGAACGTGCACGCTGTGATGATGCCATCAGAGTTTACCGCTGATATTAGCGTGGATGATGCACGTGAAATGGCGAATATTCTAGATGTGAAATATACCGAAATTGCTATTAAATCGTTATTCGAAGAATATCTATCTGTATTATCGCCATTATTTGACGGTATTGCTACCGATGCGACTGAAGAGAATTTACAGGCGAGGATTCGCGGTATGTTGCTGATGGCGCTATCCAATAAATTTGGCAGTATAGTGGTTACCACTGGTAATAAAAGTGAGATGGCTGTGGGGTATTGCACACTGTATGGTGATATGGCGGGTGGCTTTGCTTTGTTAAAAGACGTGCCTAAAACTTTGGTGTATCAACTCTCAAATTATCGTAATAGTTTGTCATATGTGATTCCAGCACGCATTATTACGCGACCACCATCAGCGGAGCTGCGTGCTAATCAAAAAGATCAAGATAGTCTACCGCCGTATGAAGTGTTAGATGCCATCATGGAAGCTTACGTAGAACACGATCTTAGTCGCGCTAAAATTATGGCCATGGGTTATCAAGCCGCGGATATTAATCGGGTAATTACATTGATAGACCGTAATGAATATAAGCGCCGTCAATCACCAGTAGGAGTGCGTATTACGCATAAAGGGTTTGGTAAAGACAGACGACTCCCTATTACCGTTAAATCTGATAATTTTAATCAGTTGCTTGAATAAAATTAGCAAATAGTTAAACCGTATTTTGATAAGTACGTCTAGATTTTGATTTGTACATAAAGTAAGATTGCTGCATAGCTCGATTCACCAATCAATACCATTCACTAGAAAATTTAGTCACACATTAGGGAGCTCGACCAGTATGAAAAAAATTGAAGCAGTCATTAAGCCATTTAAGTTAGATGAAGTACGCGAGTCGTTATCAAACATTGGTGTGAATGGTTTAACAGTGACCGAAGTAAAAGGTTTTGGTCGTCAAAAAGGTCACACTGAGCTTTATCGTGGTGCTGAATATGTAGTCGATTTCTTACCAAAAATCAAACTAGAGCTAGTGGTCGCGGACAACATGGTGGATGCTGCTATGGATGCAATTATTAAGGCTGCACATACTGGTAAAATTGGTGATGGTAAAATATTTGTCAGCTCTGTCGAACAAGTAGTGCGTATCCGTACAGGTGAAACAGGCGAGTCAGCAGTATAGATTTACTGTATAAATTTAATTAGCAGGTGGTAGAGTATCTACGCCTGCTTGATTCAACTGAGTTAAACTTTCCAGGCGCGATGCCAGCTATTGTAAAAACCATACTGTTACATACACGTTTCCAAGGTATTTATGCCATTTGCGTGGTATGCGCATCTCAAAAATCTCAACTAAAAACCATGGGTTATTGTAGCGCTCATTAGTTGGGGTATTGCATCAATGGAGCACTTGTTTCAAGTGCCAGCCAATCGTATCGGCTTTACTGCCATGTCTTTAGGGCAAATTAAAATATTGCAAGAGGTGATTACATTGGCTGTATTTGTTCCATTTACAGTGTTTTATATGCAACAGCCGCTTAAGTTAGACTTTTTGTGGGCATGCTTATGTTTGATGGGCGCTGTTTATTTCATGTTTAGAATTTAAGCTGAAAACTCCAACAAATTACCGCCTAAATTCCTAGTAGCCCAGCCAGCGTGCACTTTGGTAAAATATAAAGCTAACGACCCAAGCCAAGCCTAACGACCAAACAATAGATAGCCACATAAATAAACTGCTTTTTGATTCAGTTTTAATCGTTGCAATAGTTGATAGGCAAGGTGTGTAAATCAGTGTGAATAGCATAAAGCTCATCGCTTGCACCCAGTCAATTTGAGTAGCCATTTGTACCATCAGCGCATCGCCTTGTAAGCCATAAATTACTGCAAGCGCACCGACAACAATTTCCTTCGCTACAAAACCAAATATCAAGGCAATAGCCAATTGATTGTTGATACCTAAGGGGTCAAGGAATGGTGAGAAAAATGCGCCAATTTGTCCTGCATATGTACCAATGCTTGCTGGAGGAACGTTGCTTGGAAAATTTGTCATCGCCCAAACTAACACCACACCAATCACTATAAACTTGCTGGCACGTACTAAAAAGTGTTTAACCTCATGCCAGCCACGCAGGATAATTTGACGCAGTGTAGGAAAGCGGTAAGGCGGTAATTCTAATATAAATGGCTCTGCATTTTTGTAGCGACTTTGAAACAATACCGCCGTTAAAAACATAGTGAAAAAACTCATCACGTATAGCGAAAATAGAATGTACGGTGCATGTTGTGCGGTAAACAGTGCGGTAATCATGAATATGAATACTTGTAGCCGCGCTGAACAAAGCGATAATGGTATGACCAACATAGTGAGTAAACGCATAGGACGTGAGCGCATAATACGCGTACCCATAAGAGCCGGTACATTGCAACCAAAACCCATAAGCATCATGACAAAACCGCGGCCATCTAGTCCCATTTTAGCCATCAGGGCGTCCATTAAAAATGCCGCACGTGATAGATAGCCGCTATCCTCTACCATCGACATCACTAAAAAGAACAGCACAATAATTGGTACAAAAGCTGCCACGGTGGCAACTCCATTATAAATACCATCTAACATCAGACCGCTGAACCATACGGGGCTGCTGGTAAAGAGAGGCTCTAGCAAGCCTGAACGTATTAAACCCAACAGCCATGCCAAGCCGTCTTGCAAGGGCTTGCCAGCAGTAAAAATAAATTGAAATAATACAAACATTGCTGCAAAAAATATGGGTAAACCAAACCATTTATGCAGTAATATTTTATCGATTTTATCGGTGGTATTGTTTGTTAGCGTCGCTGGGATTTGTACATGATGTTGAATCAGCGCTTCCATTTCCTGCTCAATTTGATTGTCTTCTTGTAAAAGTTGACTAATTAATTGTGGATTAGAGGCTGGCTGTTCTTGATTGATAATTTGCGTGGCAGCTTGTAATGCTTTGGGTAAGCCATCACCATATTTCGCACTGATCTGTATGACTGGCATTTGCAGGTCTTTTGCTAAGCTGTCTGAGTCTATCATCACCCCAGATTGTTTGGCCTCATCTGACATATTTAATGCTAAAACAGCAGGCAGATTGAGTTTTTTAATTTGTAATACTAAGGAAAGCTGGCGGTCAATTTGCGAACTATTGAGTAAAACAATGACCAAATCCACCGGATTGTTGGCTAAGAAATGTCTGACTACTTGCTCATCTTCTGAAAAACCATGTAAATCGTATATGCCAGGTAAATCAATCAATTCGGCAATATGACCGCCGATTAATATTTTCGCACTCATTAAATCTACTGTGATGCCTGGCCAATTACCTACTCTGGCTGACGCACCGCTGATGCGATTGAATAAGGTAGATTTTCCCGTATTGGGCATGCCTAATAGTGCGATACGTTTCATAAGATTTTAATTCTAGCGCGCTTGCTAAATGCTATGTTAATTTGAATGCGCGTTAATTTGAATGCGTGCAGCCTCGGCACTGCGTAAGATCACATCAGTGGTACCCAAACGCACGTGTAGCGGACCATTAAAGCTGGCGCGGCGAATAATACTAAGAGGTTTTCCTACTCTAAAACCTAATGCCGCTAAGCGATGAAATAAAGACTCCTCAGCCTCTATCGCTGAAATAGTGGCGGGCTGACCAATTTGTAGCTGAGATAAAAATTGCATAATTTGGCTGTAATGAGTTTAGTAATATAAATGATAACTATTCTTATTGTCTCATAAATTCTGGCTGAAATGCGTATGAGTCGTTGAATTTGTATGTAAATTTATCGGGTCAAGTCTAATAAAAAAAGGCCTGATAACAGGCCTTTTTCTGATACTAACTATTCTTTAGATTCTATTTAGATTTATCAATTTTTGCTTTGCTACGTAAATCTGCCATCATTTTTTCTAAATTACGCTGCTGTAGATTTTTTTGCAAACCATCTTTTACTTTGTCGTAAGTTAATGGTTGAGCCACACGTGTATCCACTAGCTTAATAACATGCCAGCCAAATTGCGTTTGCACAGGAGATGCTGTGACGGCACCTTTTTGTAAAACTGCTGCGGCATCGCTAAATGGTTTGACCATCGTTGCAGGTGAGAACCAGCCTAAATCACCGCCTTTATCTTTTGAACCTGGATCCATAGATTTTTCTTTTGCAATTTTTGCAAAATCGCCGCCTTTACCCAGTTGGGCAATGATGTCTTTAGCTTCAGCTTCAGTTTTCACTAAAATGTGACGTGCGCTATATTCTTTTTCGCCATATGCTTTTTTGTATTGTTCGTAGGCGGCTTTTGTATCAGCATCTGAGATCGGGTTTTTCTTCACAAAATCTTGTAAAAAAGCGGATGTTAATAGCTCTCGGCGAGCTAACTCCTCGCGTGCAACGTAGTCTGATTGTTTATCTAAACCTAGCTTTTGTGCTTCTTGATAAACAAGTTCAGAGTCTACTAGTTTATTGATAATGGCTTCTTTAACAGGAGCATCTACTTTTTGGCCGCGTGCTGTGGCATCTTTTGCAATGTAATCATAAACAGATTGTTTGATTTGTTTGCCATTGACTGTAGCTACTGCATCCGCGGCAAAGGCTGATGGTGCTAACGATAAAATTGCGACTGCGATTAAGGTTTGGGTAAATTTCATGCGAAAATCCTCATGGTTGAAAATATTTAATTGATTGAAGGCAGTTTGTTGTTATATGTCAGATGGTACTTCTTCAATAGCTAGTGCATTAATGCTTAGCGCATGAATCTGATTGGGTATTAAATCGGTAAGTACTTGGTAAATAAGACGATGTCGCATTATGGGCGATTTTCCAGAAAAATGCGAGCTTGCTATTTTGAGCCTAAAATGACCCCCACCAGTATTGCCCGTATGGCCTCTGTGCATGGCACTTTCGTCCTCAATCTCAAGCAATACAGGAGCTAATACTTGCAAGCGCTTGGTTATTTCTGTGACTAAAGGATTCATATGTCCAAGCTTTTTAAATTGAGTCTTAATGAGGTAAGGTTTTTCTAAAAGGTTTTACAGTAACGTGCCTGTAGACCTTCGCGATGACAAACGGATCATCGTTGGCCCAAGTCGATGCCTCTTCAAGGCTGGCAAACTCTGCAACAATTAGGCTACCAGTAAAGCCAGCAGGACCTGGGTCTACACTGTCGATTGCAGGAAAAGGCCCGGCAACCAATAAGCGTCCTGCATCTTGTAATGCTTGTAAACGACTCAAATGCTCAGGTCTTGTAGCTAGACGCTGAGCTAAGCTATCAGGCATGTCCTCAGCCATAATTGCGTACCACATTACTTGGCATCCCCATTAACATCATCTTTAGCTATGTATTTACTGAGTAGTAAAGTTTGCACGATGATAAAAGCGAACATGATGCCTGTTATACCAAATAGTTTGAAGTTGACCCAAGTGTCTTGCGTGTAGTTGAACGCGACAAAAAGATTTAAAAAACCGAGTGCAACAAATAAAGATGCCCAAGCTAAATTAAGTTTTGTCCAAACATGATCAGGTAAACTAATTTGTTTTTCCATTAAACTGCGCATAGGGTTTTTTTTGAAAATTAATTGCGCACCAATCAAGCTGACTGCAAATAACCAATATAAAACGGTCGGCTTCCATTGAATAAAGGCGGGGTCTTTAAAAAATAAAGTAGCGCCACCAAACACGGTGATGATTGCACCGCTCACAAGAAGCATCTTTTCAACCTTGCCGTGTCTAAGTTTGCTGTAAATGATTTGCGCGATAGTGGCTACTATTGCAACAGCGGTAGCGGTGTAGATACCAAAAAATTTGAATGCTACAAAAAATAGAATAACTGGGAATAAATCAAACAAAAACTTCATAATGGCTTTCAGTGAGTAACACTTAAAAAATCAATCAATAACAACGCTTTAGGGCAACACGTTATTTTGCTATGATTGATGTTGTGTCGCAAGCTGTAATTTTCAAGGCTTGATTTTTAAGTTGTGAATTTAAAGACACTAGATTTAAAGAATTTTTATAAGTTATAAAAGGTTTAATCGGCTTAATGTCATTAACTATTGATTTACATTCCCATTCAAACATATCAGATGGCGTACTTACGCCTGCTGAGTTGATAGAACACGCCGCGATGCATAAGGTGCATGTGTTGGCATTGACCGATCATGACGACACTAGCGGTCTGGAAATAGCTGCAATCGAAGCTAAAAGTTGGGGTGTGCAGCTGATTAATGGCGTAGAGATTTCGGTTACTTGGAAAAAGCGTACGCTGCATATTGTAGGGCTGAATATTAATCCTGAATATACACCTTTAAAGACTGGGCTGGAGGCAATCCGTACAGGTCGCCATGTGCGCGCAGTTGGCATGGCTGCCGGGTTAGACAAAGTGGGTATTAAGGGCAGCCTAGATGGTGCTTATCGGTATGCACAAGAGGGTGGCATTATAAGCCGCACGCACTTTGCAAGATTTTTAGTGAATAGTGGCCTGGCTAAAGATAATAAATCAGTGTTTAAGAATTTTTTGGTGAAAGGTAAGCCTGGATACTTTGAGCATGAATGGGCTAGTTTGGCTGATGCGGTGAATTGGATTGTGGGCAGCGGAGGTCAGGCGGTGATTGCGCACCCTGGCCGGTATGATTTAGGTCGCACGAACATGCTGTTACTTTTAGAAGAATTTAGAGCGCTAGGCGGCTCAGCAATTGAAGTGGTCACGGGTAGCCATACGGTTGATCAATATGTGGAATTTGCAAAGTATGCACATCTATTTGGCTTAAAAGCGTCTCAAGGGTCTGATTATCACGGCAAGGGTATTAGCTATATGGAAATGGGCAGGTTGCCTGCGCTACCAAGTAATTGCATTCCCATATGGCAAGATTGGCCTGAAATAAGAGCGCTAGAAGCAATGCTAATAGAGGATAGTCGCTAGTTTAAACGTTAAAAATCATCGCCAGATTTTTTTAAAAGCACTATTTCAAAAAGCATCATCAATATAATTTAGCATGTCACAATTTTTCAATATCAATTTAGATAATCCACAGGTACGACTGATTGCGCAAACTGCAGATATTTTGCGCGCCGGTGGTGTGATTGCCTACCCAACAGATTCTGGCTATGCACTTGGTTGTATGCTTGGCAATAGTGACACGCAGACACGTATACGACAAATCCGTGGGGTGGATGAGAAGCATTTGTTTACGTTAATTTGTCGTAATTTAAGCGAGTTAGGTAATTATGCGATTGTGAGCAATAGTCAATTTCGACTATTAAAAGCTAATACGCCCGGTGCTTATACTTTTATTTTGCAGGCGACGCGTGAAGTGCCGCGTAAACTACAGCACCCAAAACGTAATACCATTGGTATTCGCGTGCCACAGCATAGCGTGGTACAGGCGATACTAGAGTCCATAGATACGCCAATGTTAAGCATGACGTTAAACTTGCCTGAAGAAACCGAGGTGATGAGTGAGGCATGGGAAATCCGCGATAAGCTAGAACATAGGGTTGAATTGGTGATAGATGCAGGGCAATCTGCCGCTGATGCTACAACTGTGATTGATTTAACTGGAGATGTGCCGGTGTTAATCCGTGCTGGGCAGGGTGATCTGGCACCCTTTGGGTTAAGCTGAGCATTTAATCGTAACTAATTTTTAAATAAAGAGTAAGTAATGGAATTATCCCTGATACAAAAAATAGTCATTTATGCATTGCCCGTTATCTTTGCTATTACTGTGCATGAAGCAGCGCATGGCTACGTCGCAAAATACTTTGGTGATATGACCGCTTATAACGAAGGTCGTATCAGCCTGAACCCAATCAAACATATTGACCCTTTCGGTACTATTTTATTACCTGCATTAACCATCATGCTAGGTGGTATTTTATTTGGCTGGGCAAAACCTGTCCCCGTTAATTTTGCTAATTTACGTAATCCTAAAAAAGATATGCTGTGGGTCGCTGCCGCTGGTCCAGCCTCTAACTTTATCATGGCTATTTTTTGGGTTTTTGTCATCAAATTTGCTGTGAGTGCGCCGGAATCAATTTCTTATCCCTTGTCTATGATGGGTAAAGCTGGTGTTAGTATCAATATAGTACTGATGGTGCTCAACCTGCTGCCTTTGCCACCGCTAGATGGCGGCCGCATCGCGGTCAGCCTGTTGCCAAATAATTTGGCACGAAAATTTTCACAATTAGAACGCTATGGCTTTATTATTTTAATCGTACTGCTATTTACAGGCGTATTAAGTAAGATTCTAGACCCATTTATTAATGCGGTTTATAGCTTAATAATTAGCTTATTTGGCTAGTATTTAGCTAAATTCAGTAGGCTTGTTTGTATAATGGTGTTTATCTATTAACTCAAGAATAATTTAAGGTTTTTTGCAGATGGCAATTGAACGTGTTTTATCAGGCATGCGCCCTACAGGTAATTTGCATTTGGGGCATTACAACGGTGTGCTTAAAAATTGGCTTAAGCTACAACATGAGCATGAATGCTTATTTTTTGTCGCTGATTGGCACGCACTGACTACACATTACGATACGCCAGAAATTATTGAGGAAAGCGTATGGGAGATGGTGATTGATTTGCTGGCAGCTGGCGTAGACCCTGCGAGTGCGACGATTTTTATTCAATCCCGCGTACCAGAACATGCAGAATTACATACACTCTTAAGCATGATTACACCGCTTAGCTGGCTAGAGCGCGTGCCTACTTATAAAGATCAGCAAGAAAAATTGTCCAGTAAAGATTTAGCTACTTATGGTTTTTTAGGCTATCCATTATTACAAAGTGCCGACATTCTGATTTATAAAGCCACGCAAGTGCCAGTGGGTGAAGATCAAATTCCGCATATTGAATTTACCCGTGAAATCGCACGTCGATTCAACCATATTTATGGCAAAGAAAAAGGCTTTGAAGAAAAAGCCGAAGCAGCCATTAAAAAACTAGGCAGCAAACGCGGTGCGCTTTATGAAGAAATGCGCACTGCCTATCAACAAAGTGGTGATGAAGAGGCTTTGGAAGCCGCGCGCGCCATGATTGAAGAGCAGCAAGGCATGAGCATGGGTGATAAAGAGCGCTTGCTTGGTTACTTAGAAGGTGGCGGCAAAATGATTTTGTTAGAGCCAGACTACAAACTAACACCCGCTTCAAAAATGCCAGGCTTAGATGGGCAGAAAATGTCTAAATCCTACAATAACACCATTTCCATGCGTGAAGGTGTAGATTCAGTCGCTAAAAAAATCAAAACTATGCCTACCGACCCTGCGCGTGTACGCCGGACAGATCCTGGAGATCCAGCAAAATGCCCAGTTTGGCAATTACATCAAATTTATTCAAATCAAGCTACGCAAGACTGGGTGCAGGCTGGCTGTAAAAGCGCATCAATTGGCTGCATAGAATGTAAAGCACCCGTGATTGAAGGTGTATTGGCTGAACTTAAACCGATTCAGGAACGCGCAAAGCAATATGCTGAAGACCCAACATTGGTTAAAAATATTGTGGCAGAAGGTTGCGAAAAAGCACGTAAGTTAGCGCGTGAAACGATGCGCGATGTGCGCGATGCAATGGGTTTGAATTATTCCTAGTAGATTCACACACAAATTTAGTATGGAGCTTAAATGAATCACTGGTTGGCTATCGCCATTGCAATTGTTGCAGAAGTTACTGCTACCACGGCACTAAAAGCTTCGAATGAATTTACTAGACTTTGGCCATCATTAATTGTAGTGGCTGGCTACGGTGTGGCGTTTTATTTTATGACCATCAGTATGCGTGTGCTGCCTGTGGGCATTATGTACGCTATTTGGTCTGGCTTGGGAATCGTGCTGATTTCTATCATTGGCTGGCTTGTTTATAAGCAGACGCTGGATGTTCCAGCTATGATAGGGATGGGTTTGATTATTACGGGGGTAGTTGTCATTAACGTGTTTTCAAAATCAGTTGGTCACTGAGCCTCGCATGCAAACCCAGCTCACTTTAGATGCACGCATTCACGGGGAAGCATTTACTGAGTTACCGCATGATTTATACATTCCGCCTGATGCACTCGAGGTTTATTTAGAGGCTTTTGAAGGTCCACTCGATTTACTACTGTATTTAATTCGTAAACATAATCTCGACATTTTAGATATTCCAATGGCGGATTTAACGCGTCAATACATGGTATATGTAGAAAAGATGCAAGCAATCAAGCTGGAACTTGCTGGCGACTATTTGCTGATGTCGGCGATGCTGATCGAGATTAAATCACGGATGTTGCTGCCCAAGCCTGCCGAAATTGAATCTGAAGATGATCCTAGAGCTGAGCTGGTGCGTCGTTTAATGGAGTACGAAGCCATTAAATTGGCAGCCCAAAGGCTAGATGAAATGCCCAAAGTCGGTGAAACTATAAGCGTTGCCAGCGCTTATTATCAACACATCAGCGAAGTTAAGCCGCCTGAAGTGAGTTTGGATGACTTGGCCGAGGCTTGGTGCAATGTGCTTAAACGTGCTAGTAATTTTCAGCATCACAAAGTAGGTAAAGCTGAGCTTTCTGTGCGTGAGCATATGAGTATCATTTTGCGTCGTTTAAAAACTGAGCATATGCTTGAATTCTCACAATTATTCGATGTGGTGCAGGATGGTATTCCTAAATTAGTAGTTTGTTTTTTAGCAATACTGGAGCTTGCACGTGAAGGCTTGCTGCGCATGACACAGCAAGCACCTTTTTCTCCCATTTACGTTCAAATCAATAGTCATGATTAAGTATCATGAGTGAAACCAATAACATCGCTGAATTAAAAAATGTATTAGAAGCGGCATTATTAACGTCGCATGAGCCCTTGTCTTTAGAGGATATGACGCGTTTATTTTCAGACCGCATGGAACGTACTACCTTACGCATGTTGCTAGATGAATTAAAGCAAGACTGGTCAGCACGTACTATGGAATTGGTGCAGGTTGCGTCGGGTTACCGCTTTCAAGCACGGGTTGAATATGCAGCACATTTAGCGCGTTTGAATCCAGATAAACAGGCAAAATATTCCCGTGCAGTGATGGAAACATTAGCAATCATTGCGTATAGACAACCAGTGACCCGTGGCGATATTGAGGAAATTCGCGGCGTTGCAGTCAACCCTAATGTCATGCGCCAATTGCAAGAGCGTGACTGGGTGGATGTCGTTGGTCAGCGGGAAGTGCCGGGTCGGCCTTCGTTGTACGCCACTACCAAACACTTTTTAGATGATCTTAATTTACGTTCGCTGGCTGAACTGCCGCCTATGGAAGATTTTGCACAACAAGAGATTCCGTTAGATTTGTAAATATCATTGCCTGTAATTATTATTTGCCTGTAAACATTATTTGGCAGCTAAACTGTAAAGCCCTTTTAAATCACCTATAAATCAAATATTAAATCGTATTGATTAACGAGTAACTGCGGTAAAATGCGCTATTACAATCAATAGTTTATCAATATGGCACGTCCTTTTAAAACCCAGCGCGATCCACAGGCAACGCTTCGCCGCCCTAAAACTAATTTCACGCAATTACCGGCTGACCCAAATGCGCCTCCAGAGCCTACACAAAGGCTGCATAAGCTCTTAGCGCTGGCAGGCTTAGGCTCACGCCGTGATATGGAGTTACTCATTGCCAGCGGGCGCGTCACTATCAATGGTACAACCGCCACAGTCGGCGCTGCAGTGACGCAATATGATTTGGTGCGTTTAGATAGCCGTCCGTTAAAGCTCCCTTTTGTTGCTGAGCTCCCGCAGGTATTAATTTACCATAAACCAGAAGGTGAAATCGTCAGTCAGGATGACCCGGAAGGCCGTGCCAGCGTGTTCGATAAACTGCCAAAAGTGAAAAATGCCAAATGGATCGCGATTGGCCGTTTAGATATGAACACCAGCGGCTTGCTTATATTTACTACTTCTGGCGAGTTGGCGAATCGTTTTATGCACCCGCGCTACGAAGTTGAGCGTGAGTACGCTGTGCGTATTTTTGGGGAACTGACTGAAGGCCAAATGACGCAGCTTACTGAAGGTATTGAGCTAGAAGATGGCCCTGCAAACTTCGATAGCATTAGTGCACAAGGCGGAGAAGGTGCTAACCATTGGTACCAAGTCATTCTGCGCGAAGGCCGTAACCGCGAAGTACGACGTTTATTCGAAGCATTTCAATTGCCCGTAAGCCGTTTGATGCGGGTGCGTTTTGGCCCGGTTAATTTACCGCCACGGGTTAAGCGTGGCCAAATGTTAAAGCTTGAACAGAAAGAAGTAGTTGGTTTATTAGAATGGGCGGACTTACCAGTGCCCAGCGCACCTTTGAGACAACTGACTCAACGTGAAAAACTAAAAGCGACTACGGTGTTTATGCCTAAAGTGCGTAAACAAAGAGTGAGTGCTTTAGATAGACCCCCACGTGATGCGGCCGAAGGTGAGGCTAGACCTTATCGCGGTAAAACGGATGCGGCACGTAATAACCCTGCGGCTAAAAAACCTGCACCTAGAAAGTCAGCTAATCGACGTGTTAGGCAAACTAGTGATTTAGCAGCGCCTGCAATGCAAAAGAAGAGTGATCGCAACAGAGGTAGAGGCTAGTTAAGAGGGCAAGAAACTGCCTTCATTGAGCTAAATGAAGGCAGTTAAAGAGGAACCAATTATTGGTTCGTAATAACTTTAAATCTTAGCCAACCGCCATAATGAGGTCACTTCAGCTTTGCGTGCAGCATGTAGTGGGTCGCTAGCATCTAATGTTTTACCGTGTCTAGCTTTGGTGTCTGTTCTATCAATTACCTGTAAGCCTGCGGCGGTTATCCAACCTAGCAGTTCTTCTCGCGTCCTTAAACCTAAATGTTCAGCGAAGTCTGAAAGTACTAGCCAGCCTTCACCTGCGTCATTTAAATGCGTAGCTAAGCCAT